>JBNGED010000160.1:0-5847 GCA_049975605.1 Sediminispirochaetaceae bacterium
AAGGGTCAGGGATCATCAGTGCATCAGCTGTCTCAAATGCACCAGCGAACAGGCATGCCCTGTGCCGGACACAGTGGAACTCATGACCGGACGCTTCGCAATTCCGGGCGGTGCCTCGGCCGGTTCCCGGGAGGTGACATCATGAAGCTGAGATCAACCCACATTGCGGTACTGAGCATAGTATTTGTATTCGGCGGCATCTTTATCAGCATGCTCCTGGGGGTCTGGCGGACCGAAAGTTCCAAGGTCCCCGCCGCCTATGCTCAGGGCGATTTCGCCGGAGAATACAACCCCGCGGACATCCGCGGATCCTATACCTTCGACGATATCGAGAAGGCCTTCGACATTCCGGTTGAGATACTCGCCGAAGCCTTCGGTTTGGGAGCTCAGGAGAATCCGGGGACCATCCAGGCCAAGATTTTTGAAGAGATCTTCGGTGAAGTTAACGGGAAGGAGATCGGCACAGACAGCGTCCGTCTGTTCGTAGCTCTCTATACGGGCCGTCCCTATACTGCCGAGGAGACCACCGCGCTGCCCCTTCAGGCGGTCGACCTCCTGGTCCGGGAAGGGCGCATCGACGCCGGGACCGCCGAAGAGATCCGGGAGAGACACGGGGTAGAAACAGCCGGGGATACAGCTGGAACCGCCCAGTCTGACCCTGAGGCTCCCGAAGAGCCCGCCGCCGGCGATACCCACGATGAACCCGGCAATACCCACGATGCATCCGACGAAGACACCGCCATCAAGGGGAAGACCACCTTCCAGGAACTGATGGATTGGGGCCTCGACCGGGAAGAGATCGAAGAGGTCATCGGCATGCCCCTGGGACCGCCCAATCAGGCGGTGCGCGACTTCATGATCGAACAGGGCATCGACTTCGGAGCCTACAAGGAGGAGCTGCAGCGACGGCTGGATGAGAAGTAGACTACGGATCGAAGAACACTCTTAACCAATAGCACATATTCAGGTATAGTACCGTAGAGTAGCGATTCGATTCACGGAATGAGTGATGATAAAATCCAGCCGTACGACATATCTGATAAAAAGGTTCCTTGCAAGCGGACTAAGCGATGTTCATGATATTGAAGAGTATCGGAGAATCGTACTCCTGAATGTCCTGCTCGTCACCGCCTGTATTTTTCTCACGCTTCTCGGCGTGCTTGCCTTCATCCAGCGGAACGTAGTTCTGGGTATCATGGACGCCTGCATGCTGGTTTTTCTCATCCTGCTTTTTATCTACCTGAAGACTTCAAAGAAAGTCATGCTTGTCAGCAGAATCGGAATTGCGGCCATCGGGGTGTTCTACTTCCTGTTGTTCTTCCAGGGCGGCGTAAGCCAGACGGCCTTCGTATGGCACTACACCTATCCCCTCGCCGCGATCTTTCTTCTCGGAAACGCGTGGGGTTCGGCGGCCGTATTCGGCTTACTGCTCCCGGTGCTCGTCGTGTTTGCGGTCGGGGAGCGCGTGCCGTACTTCCCTGTTTACAGTTTTGATCTCATCCTGAGATTCGTGCCCTCCTACATTACAACCTACCTGCTGGCTTTTTTTATGGAAAAATCCCGCTCGATTACACATGCTAGGCTGACCGAAGCGAACCGTGAACAGCAAGCCCTCATCGGCGAGCTCGAAGGGGCGAGAAACGATCTCCGTGAACTGGCGATCAAGGACGAACTGACCGGCTTGTACAACCGGCGGTATTTCAATGAGATCTTTTTCCTGGTGTCCCGGCGTTCCCGCAGGCTTGGAGATGTATGCGCGGCCCTCATGATAGATATCGACTTCTTCAAAAAATACAACGACCGTTACGGCCATCTGGCGGGAGACGATGTCCTGAAACAGTTCAGCGGTATCATGACCGCCTCGATCCGCAGGGAGACGGATTTCGTGTTCCGCTACGGCGGAGAAGAGTTCATCATCATCCTGACCAAGACCAACCGGGAGACCGCGGAAGAGATTGCCGGCAGGGTATTCAGAGGTCTCGAGGATGCCCGGATTGAACACGAAGACAGCTCAACCGGTTTTCTCACCGCCAGTATCGGCATTGCACTGAACGATCCCGAAAACGTACGTACCGAAGATGAACTGGTCAAACAATCGGACCGTGCCCTCTACCGTGCGAAGAAAGAGGGCCGCAACCGGTACATCGTGGCGGATAATATTCAGCAATCCAGTTGAAAGATCCGGATCCTGGCAGGCGGGTCACATTGAAAATCCGTTCATCACCATGAAAAAGGATTATCCAACGAACTTTTCATGAAATGCGATATCACATCGATGCGTATTATGCAACTTTGTTGCGTGCAGGCAATACCGCCGACGCAAGCAGGACCACCGCCGTGAACAACAGGGTCCATCCAAGCCATACCGATGCGATCGGGAAGACGGAATTGAGGAAAAAGTATTCCTGCCCGAGGGCCCACCGCAGCGCGCCCAGCACCACGACGCCGATCGAGCCCTGCACCGCCCGCAGCAGCCGGGCCTCTTCAGCCAGCGGTTCGAAGCGGCGCCGGCCGGTTATCATTCCCCGGATCAGCCGGACTGCCTGCCAGGCCAGCAGAACCGCCGCCAACACCATAACAATCCGCAGCCCTATCTGCGCCCGAACGATCAAGCCCATCCCGATGCCCCCGAATCCGGCCCACTCCGCCCAGTCATCGAGAACTGCGGCAATGAATGGCCATGACCTCTGGCTGTTCGTCAGGAGCACGATCCCGTCTCCGGAGTCCGGCACGATGTGGAAGTGGGTCATCCAGCCTGAACCCTGTCCGCCGTGGGACACCGCCTTCATACCGTTCGGCAGCTCCTCGATGAAGTGCCCGAAGCCGTATGAGCCGAAGACCGCACTGTAGTATCCGGACATTGTAATTGCCGGTGCGTACATCTCATCGATCGCGGCGCCGCTCAGTACAGGCCGGCTTTCCGGCACGGCCGCAGCTGTTCCGGCAGCGGCATCCTTCATTCCGGCAGCGGACGAACCCCTCATTCCCGCCGCGGCAAAGGCCGCGACGTCTTCAACGGTGGCGAACAGTCCTCCGGCCGCCTTGTCGGGATAGACGTAGACCGGTATCGGCCTGCCGCCCAGGTCATAGCCGTTCGGCACACCCGGCTCCCACTCTTCACTCCAGTTGAAGCTTGCGCCGTCCATCCCAAGGGGCCTCAGAATCTCTTGTTCCATGTATTCGGCGAAGTCCCGGCCCGTGACCTCCTCGATCAGGAGCTCAAGAAGGTTGAAGCCGGTGTTCGAGTAGAAAAACGACCGGCCCGGTTCCTGCCGCAGCACCGCGTCCCGGGACAGGATCTCCTCCAGCGAAGGTTTCGCTTCCCCCGGCGCGTAGTGCACCCCGATGGTCCCCAGGGGCATCCCGGCGCTGCCGCTGAGCAGCTGCCGCACGGTGATTTTTTCATGGGAAAAATCGGATTCCGGGAATTCCCAGCTCTCCAGGTAGCTGACTGCCGGGGCATCCAGATCGATCCGGCCTTCATCCACAAGCTTCATCACTCCCCAGGCGGTGACGGACTTGGAGATAGACTCCACCCGGCAGCGGGTGCCGGTAGTCATCCGCCGGCCCGCTTCGACATCCGCGTAACCGTATGCCCGTGACCAGACCGGCCGGCCCTCATGGACCAGGGCCGCGCAGACCCCCGGGATCCCGTACCTTTTCATCAGGACTGGAATCTTCCCGTCGAGATGAATGGTATACGGCTCGATCTCGTGCCGGGTCGCCCCGGCATCCGGTGTAAATGCATCCGATTCGTACGAATCGGCCCCGTCACATGCCGTGACAATAACGGCAGTAGCCAGCAGGACCGCCGCCGCGTATACAGCCGCTTTTGGAATACTTCTTACTCTTCCCATAACAAGGCAATCCTACCCGGATCGTCCGCCCTTCTGCAAGCTTTTTTTTACAGCCCCTCCCCGGCGGTCTGCCGCGGTCTGCATCTTTTTGACAAACCCGCGGAAACTCTCAATACTAAAAACTTTAGCAGGGGGATGTGTATGCCGCACAGGATATTACTGGTCGAAGACGAAGCAATTCTCGCGCTCGCCGAAGCGCGTACCATACAGAAATACGGATATCAGGTTGTCACCGCGTACAAGGGCCGTGAAGCGATCGAACTGGTGGAATCAGATCCGGACATCTCCCTGATTTTGATGGACATCGATCTGGGCAGGGGAATGGACGGAACCGAGACTGCACAGCGCATTCTCGAGACACACGATCTGCCTATAGCCTTTCTCTCATCGCATACCGAGCCGGCGATTGTGGAAAAGACGGAGGGCATCACTTCCTACGGCTACATTGTCAAGAACTCCGGCGAGACGGTATTGATAGCCTCGATCAAGATGGCATTCCGTCTCTATGAAGCCCACATAGCGCTCAAGGCACAGAAAGAGAACTTGAGAACGGCCCTGGTGCAGCAGGAGCAGGCGGAAGAAGAGTTGCTCAAGACGACCGAGGAGCTGGACCGCTATTTTACCTCCAGCCTCGACATGCTCTGTATTGCCGACACCAACGGCACGCTCATCCGGCTGAATCCCGAGTGGGAGACGGTACTCGGCTACCCCATATCGGAACTCGAAGGACAGTCTTTTATAGATCTGGTCCATCCGGATGACAGGGAAGCAACCTTACAGACAGTTGAAAAACTCAAGCAGCAGGAGGAAGTGCTCAGCTTCGAGAACCGTTACCGGTGCAGCGACGGATCGTACCGCTGGATCGAGTGGCGATCCAGACCCATGGGATCTCAAATCTATGCAGCCGCCAGGGACATTACCGACAGGAAGAGAATGGAGGATGATCTGCGGTCCAGCGAGGAGAAGTTCCGTTCCCTGATGGATCAGTCCGCCGATCAGCTCTATCTGCACGACCTGGGCGGAAACATCATCGAGGTAAACGAATCAGCAGTTGCCAGGACCGGTTACTGCCGGGAAGAGCTGCTGTCGATGAAGATATCCGATCTCGATCCCGACTACGTGGATCGTGAGGATAGGGGTCTCTTTTGGAAACAGCTTGAACTGCACCAGCCGTTACGGTTTGAAGGACGCCACAGAAACAAGGCAGGGAACATATACCAGGTGGAGGTCGTTCTTACCAAGATCAGAATTAAAAGTAATATCTATATTATGGCCCTCAGCCGTGATATTACCGAACGGAAGACGAAAGAAGAGCATATTAAGTCCAGGATGCAGGACCTCAGCACGAGCGCCGCTCGGTACAGGAGCCTGTTCTATGAAAGTCCCCTGGGTGCCATTGAGTTCAATACGAAGGGAGTGATCACCGAATGCAATGACAGCTTTATCGCGATAAGCGGGGCCTCACGGGAAAGACTGATCGGCTTCAACCTGCTGACGGAACTACAGGACCGGGAATTGTCGGCCCAGGTGAAGAAAGCGCTGAATGAGGGCGCCGGATTCTATGAAGGGAAATACACCTCGGTTACAGGGAACAAGCAATCGTATCTGCGTATTTTTTTCAAAGGCATCCGGGATAAAGCGGGTGTTATCTCGTCCTGTCTCTGTCTTGTGGAGGATATCAGCGAACAGAAAAAAGTAGAAAATGAACTGCGTGAAAAGACGGAACTCCTGCGGAAAATCACCGACAATATGTTCGACATGATCGCAGTTACCGATATGCAGGGGAATTTTACCTTCCTCGGAAGGTCCCACGAGATTCTGGGATACGAACTCGATTTCCTCATTGGAAGGAACGTTCTCGACTTCGTTCACCCGGATGAACTTCCGGCCATTCGAGCCGCCTTCCAGGAGTTCCTGGAGCGGCAGGAGAAGAACCGCACGGTGCAGTACCGCTACCGCTGCGCCGGCGGCAGCTATATCTGGCTCGAGA
>JBNGED010000161.1:0-5774 GCA_049975605.1 Sediminispirochaetaceae bacterium
GACATCTTCCGGTTTGATCTCGTACTTGGGGACCTGAAGAATATCGTCGAGATAGAGAAAAACTTTGCCTATATAGATACCCGGTGATGCGGGTATACCTTTAAAAGTTTTCATGTGAAATAACTATACGAGGTTTTTAGAGCACTGTCAAATCACTAAACCCTTCGGCCCGTCTTCAAAAAGTCAGAATTCTATGGTACATATATCCAGAGTCGGCGATCCATTGCCGATAGGATACATAGGATGGCAAAGAAAAAGACTTCACTCGGATGCTTGTTCTGGATGGCCCTGATACTGCTCGTGCTGGTGGTGTTCTTCTTCAACCGAAGCCGGATAATGAACGTTCTGGAGGAAACCGGCTTCTCGACTTACCTCTACCGGGAAAAACCGGAAGAACCCGATGTCCGGAGGGTAGCCCCTGATGAAGAGGAGCAGACCCGGCCGGAAGAGAGGGACGTTTCCGTGAAGCCTGAAGAAGAAACGCCGGAAGAAGGCACGCCTGAGGAGTCCCAGCCGGTCGAAATAAGCGTCGACACCCGGGCGGAAGAAGACAAGCCCCCAAAAGAAGATACGGACCCGCTCATCGAGAAGCGGTTGCGGAAGTCGGCGGTCTATTTTGTCGAAGTTTCTGAGGAAGGAAGTATTTCCCTCAAGCAGATTATCCGCCCGGTCTACTATGAAGATTCACCGCTTACCGAAACCCTTCGGATCCTTCTGGAGGGTTTGACTGCTGAAGAACTGAACCAGGGGCTGATAAGCCTGATACCCAAAGAGACGCAGCTTAAAAGGGTGTGGATCCGTGACGGCGTAGCTTACCTCGATTTTTCCGAAGCTCTCAGGTTCAACCAGTTTGGTACGGAGGGTTTGAAGGCCGAACTCCAGCAGATTGTATTCACGGCCACCGAATTCCAGACAGTCAGCGCAGTGCAGATATTGATCAACGGTGAAAAGACCGACTATCTCTCCACCGAAGGGATTTATGTCGGCGAGCCGCTCACCCGGGAAGACGTGCTTTAAGCCCGGTTGCTTCCTATTTTTTCCATAGCATCACGAATCATCTTATCCCGTGACTCCGTATTGAGGGCCCTTTGCACATCGGAGTCCCTGTTTTTTTTTGAAAGATAAAAGAGAAACTCCTGATTTCCCTTCCTACCTGTAATTGGAGCTGGCAAAATGCCGTCTACCTGAATCATTTCCTCGTGCAGCCCATCGTAGACCTGCTGCAGGATCTTTTCCATGGTTGAGTAGGAACGAACAACACCGGCGAACTCCTTCTCCTCCTCCGGATCAAGCTCGAACTGAGGTTTAACCAGCGCTATCATCCACCGTTCAATGCTCATCCCTAAAATACGTGCAGCGGCTTTACGAATCGTGCGGAATGAGAGGTCCGCTACAGCAGCGTGAGGCAATGGTTCGAACGCAGTAAGCGACATGATGTTGGTCCGCTCGTGCACGTGAACCCGGGGGTCGTTTCGGAGACGGTAATCCAGCTGATTGTAGCCGACATCAACGGCATGAACGAGGGCGGCCCCGTGCTGCAGGAGACAATCGGTAAAACCTCCGGTCGAGGCCCCTGCATCTATGAATACCCGGTCACGAACAGGAGGATTCCACTCCCGCAGAGCCGCTTCCAGCTTGGTCCCTCCCCGGGAAACGTATCTCTTTTCCACGAATTGGATACGCGAAAAAGGTGCGACCCTCCGCTTCGGTTCCTTGACACACTCATCCCCGACGAAAACCTCGCCGCACATGATTCGGGCATAGTGTTCTTTTGGAGGAATGTCAGGGTATCTATTTTTTAAGAGCTCGATCAGAGGGACCGTTTTCATCCTGTTCGTCTAGACAATCGAATAATGACGGACACGCTCAATGGACAGGGCATGACCGCTTTCCGCATCGATTTCGATCCTGACTCCTTCGATGACCGCGGTGTTTTCCGAAACCTCCATTTTGAGAGGCATCTGACTGAGAGAGCGCTGGATCGAAATCTCCTTGGAACTGCCTATCACACTGTCTCCAGGGCCGGTCATTCCGATATCGGAAATATATGCCGTTCCCCTGGGCATGATTTTCTCATCCGCAGTCTGCACGTGGGTGTGGGTACCTATAAGGGCGCTTACCTGCCCATCGAGATAGAAGGCCAGCGCCTCCTTCTCCTCGGGACTCTCCGCGTGGAAATCGACTATAAGGATTTTGGTCTTCTCCTGCAGCTTCCGTACGATCTCCCGTCCTACCCTGAAGGGGCAGTCGATCGGGCGCATGTGGTCGCGGCCCTGGAGGTTAATGATACCCACTTTGTGGTTTTTCACGCTGATGATGGTAAAACCCTTGCCGGGCGCCCCTGATGGATAATTCGCCGGACGTACAATCGGCTGATCCGAGGCGAGCAGCTGTTCAATCTCTTTGCGGTGCCATATATGGTTCCCGGAAGTGATTGCATCGACCCCGATAGAAAAAAGCTGCTCCGCCTGCGAGGTGTAGATCCCCAGACCATCCGCCGCGTTCTCTCCATTGACTACAACAAAATCGGCCTTGTGGCTCTGCCGCAGGGATGAGAGCCCGGTAAACAGGGCCCTGATCCCTGGAGATCCATAGATGTCTCCAAGAATCAGGACAGTAAGTCTATCTGGCATATTCGATTACTCGTGTCTCGCGTATGATGGTAACTTTTATTCTTCCGGGATAGCGCAGTTCTGATTCGATCTTGCGGGCGATCGCTTTGGCCAGTTCCTTCGCCTGTTGATCATTTACAGAGTCATTGTTTACCATGATCCGCAGCTCGCGTCCGGCCTGAATTGCAAATGCCTTGTCGACCCCATCGAAGCTCTCGGAAATCTGTTCCAGATTCTCGAGCCGCTTGATGTAGTTGTTGATCGTCTCGCGACGCGCCCCTGGACGGGACGCCGATATTGCATCGGCTATCTGAACGATAACCGATTCAATGCAGGACGGTTCGACATCGTTGTGATGCGACAGGATCGAGTTGATAACCCGCGCATCCTCGCCCATCTGTCTGGCAAGCTCCGCTCCGATCTCGGCATGGTTACCATCGCCTTCGGTCTCGATCCCCTTCCCAATATCATGAAGCAAACCGCCCCTTTTTGCAATCTCGCGATCAGCGCCGATTTCGGCAGCCAGCATTCCTGACAGAATCGCCACTTCTTTTGAGTGTGACAGTACATTCTGGCCGTAGCTTGTACGATAGTGCAGCCTTCCGAGCGCCCGAACACCGTCCTGGCTCAGGTTGTGGATACCGAGATCAAAAGATACCTTCTCACCTTCTTCGTAGATGATCTGGTTAATTTCTTTCCCGACCTTCTGCACAACCTCTTCGATACGAGCCGGATGTATCCGGCCGTCCTGAATAAGCCTCTCCAGAGCTACCCGGGCCACCTCTTTCCGCACCGGATCAAAGCACGAAAGCACAACCGCTTCCGGTGTGTCATCGATAATGATATCGACTCCCGTAAGCGTCTCGAGTGTTCGTATGTTGCGTCCCTCGCGTCCAATGATGCGTCCCTTCATCTCATCATTGGGAAGACTGACTGAACTGATGGAAACATCTCCGCTTACTTCAGTTGCCAGCCTTTGAATCGATGTAATAATGATATCTCTGGCCTTTTTCTCACCAACCGCCTGAGCCTCCTGCTCGATCTTGTTGATCATCACCTGAGCATCCCGCTGAGCCTCCTGCTGCATCGAATCGATGATCAGCTGCTTGGCCTCTTCGGTACTCAATCCTGCAATCTGCTCGAGCTCCTGTTTCCAGTGCTCCTCCTGCTGTGATAAAAAAGCCTCTTTTTCCTTAAGCTTCCCCTCTCGGTCCAACAGGTACTGTTTCTGATTGTCCAGTTCACCCTGTTTATTTTCTAGGTTATCCTCTTTTTGTAACAACCTCCGTTCAAAACGCTGCAGTTCGTTTCTTCTCTCGCGAAACTCACGCTCCTGCTGGTTCCTTTCCTGCAGCAGCTGATCCTTTGTTTCGATCAGAAGTTCCCGTCTCTTCGCTTCGGCTTCTTTAACCGCCTCCTGCTTTACACGCTCTGCTTTCTGTTCTGATGAAGAAAGCTGAAATCTGGCATAGAGCCATCTTATTGTCCATCCTAGAATCAAACCAAAGAGAGGAAGAGTAATACACAGTATTAGTGACATTGTCTTCCCCCGTCTTTAGATTAAAGTACATAATATAGTCTGGTATTATCTATGTCAAGCTTTACATCATACAGATAATAATTACTGTCCCTGATCCTGCGGATACATTGAAGCAAACTCCCTGTTCCTCCCCTAGTTATAGGTAAAACCATTCCATCAGTAAGGAGTCTGCCTATGAAAATCCCCCCGTTTTGTCCAAATCGTGAGTGCAGTTTGCACCACAGCGCCCCGCCTCACAGCGATTGGTACGTCCGCGACGGCCACTACCGCTCCGCTGCACACGGCCGGGTCCAGCGCTTCCGCTGCAAGCGCTGCGGCTGTCGATTCTCCAGCCAAACCTTCAGCATCGATTACGCCGTCAAAAGGGATCTCTCATACCACCGGCTCTTCTCCCTGCTCATCTCCTGCTCCGGTATCCGAGATATGGGCAGGATCCTCGGTGTTTCGCCCAACTGCATCACCAACCGCATCTCCCGCCTCGCCCGCCAGTCTCTGGCAGTGCATGCCGAGCTTCTTTCACATCTGAGCCTGCGGGAGGACCTGGTTGCAGACGGTTTCGAAAGCTTTGCCGTCAGCCAGTATTTCCCCAACAACATCCAGCTACTGGCCGGCAAGGATTCGCAGTACTGGCTCTTCAGCGGTTACGCACACCTGCGGCGCAAGGGACGGATGACCGACTATCAGAGGCGGCGTAACGAGAAGCTGAGAGAGCAGTTTACTCTCGGCGGGGTAACAGTCTATGACTCTTTCACCGATCTGATCCGCCTGGCGCTGATCACCGCAGAGCGCTCGCCCCATCGCCGCCGCGTTCAGCTGTTCACCGATGAGCACCGCAGCTACCGGCAGGTGCTCAAAAGCCTCTCGGACGGTGAGCGGTCACGGCTCTCTCAGCGCCGCTGCAGTTCCACTTTGCCGCGGACGGTTTCCAACCAGCTTTTCGCCGTTAATTACCTCGACCGGCAGATACGCAAGGACATGGCCGAACATACCCGCGAGACGGTACAGTTCGCCCGCAATGTGGTCAATCAGATGGAACGGCTGGCGATCTACCGGACCTACCACAACTACTTCAAGCCCTATAGAATTGGAGCAGGAGAGGAAGGGATGCCGACCCATGCCGAGAAGGCGGGGCTACCGGCGCGAGCGATCAGAATTGAGAAGAAGAGCTTTTTCACCCAGCGGCGTTTTTTGAGTCGGGTGAAGGCGCTGATGATCGGAGAGCGCAAGGTGTGGCTACGGATGATAAAGACCCCGCTGAGGCGGTATGCCGAGGATCTTCCAACTTATGTGTGGGCTTGAGTTATCCGCATGATCGGGGACACTACATAAAGACTACATCTCAGCGAGATCCCTAACCATTCCGCTAATATCCTGAACGACGGTTTTCATTCCAAGAAAGAGAAAGGACTCTTTTTCAAAGAAAATAGCCGGCAGAAAAACAAGGGATCGGATATACTCCATGTCTCTTTCACTGATGAGTTCCCGGAGGTGTTCGTCGAGGATGGGGCAGGGGGATTTGACGTGGTGCTGGGCAACCCGCCGTGGGAGATGGTCAACTTGATGGAAAAAGAATTCTTTGCAGGACGGGCCCCAGAAATCGCCGATGCTCGAACCGGTGCTGA
>JBNGED010000162.1:0-5762 GCA_049975605.1 Sediminispirochaetaceae bacterium
CTGTCTACCTTCTTCCTCGCGTACAGCAACGGAATTTTTCCCGCCCACAATATGCTGGATCTCTTCTACGATAAGCAGGAGGAAGACGGGGCGATCCGCGGGACATACAGGATAGACGACGGAAGCCCCGTATTCACCGATGATAATCCGGAGAGCGTGCAGCCTCCGCTGTTCACCTTCGCCGAATACAACCTTTTTCACAAAGAGGGGAATAAGAAACGTCTGCGGGAGATAGTGCCCAAACTGCAGCGGTACTTCACCTGGCTCGAGGACACCTTTCGCCAGGAGAACGGTCTGTACAGAGTCTCCCTCGAATCGACCTGCACGGGCAACAGCCCCCGCGGCAAGATGGTCTATCCCATCGATTTCAATGCCCAGCAGGCGATCAACGCCCTCTACATGTCGGCCCTCGGAGATATTCTCAACGACAAGGAGATCAGCTTCACCTACAAACGGCAGTACTTCTCGCTGAAGACCAGGATCAACTCGCTGATGTGGGACGAAGAGAGCGGTTTTTACCATGATCTGGATAAGAAGGGCGAACGGCTGCCGGTAAAGACCATCGCCGGTTTCTGGACCCTCCTGGCGGAGATACCCAACGAAGCCAAGGCGGTCCGGCTGATCGACCACCTGAAGAATCCCGACACCTTCGGAATCGAGCACCCCTTCCCCACCCTGCCGGCGGACGATCCCGATTTCAGCGAAGAGGGGAACGGACACCGCGGGTCTGTCTTTCCGGTCTTCAACTTCATGGTAATCAAGGGGCTGGAAAAATATGCCCGCTTCGAGCTGGCCAGAGAAGCGGCGATACGCCATCTCTACTACATGCTCGACACCCTTCACCCGGACGGACGTGATGACGGGAGCGTCTGGGAAGCCTACAATCCCATGAAGGAAGGCCCCGCGAGCGGCGGAGAAGACAAAGAGTTCCCCCGGCCCCTCTATCTATACTATGTGGGCCTGTCGACCATCACCCTCATCGTGGAAAATGTGCTCGGACTCTTTATAAGCCTGCCCCGCAAGACGGTGGACTGGATCATGCCGACCCTCGAGATCATGGGGATAGAAAACCTCTCTCTGAAGCGGAACATCATCTCCATACTGACCAACAAGAGCAACCGCGGATGGGAAGTACGGCTTGAATCGGAGAAGCTCTACTACTTCACCATAAACATTCTCGACGAGAACAAGAAGAAGACCCTCCCGATCCCTTCGGGAAAATGTTCCATGCTGATTGAGAAGATGTAGCCTATGGGATGGATGGGAAAACTTATCGGCGGAACCCTCGGATTCGTACTCGGAGGTCCAATCGGAGCGATCGCGGGAGCTGCTTTCGGTCACACCATCGACAAGAGCTCTGAAATAGGTACAGCCCAGGGCGGGACCCGCACGGGGTATTTCCAGCGGACGGGTCCCTTCGGAATGGGAGTCGGCGGCTACGGGACCGGGGTTTCCTCCCAGCAGCGTTCGCAGATGGTATTCTTCGTGGGGACCTTCTCCATGCTTGCACGGGTGGCGGCCGCCGACGGCACGGTCTCGGAAGCGGAGACCAGGAAGGTCCGGGAGTTCATGCGGCAGGACCTGCGGCTGGATCCGCAGAGTATCTCCGTGGCCGAACGGATCTTCAACAGCGCCCTCTACAGCTCCCAGAATTTTGATGAGCTGGCGAGCCAGTTCTACGGCGAGTTCCGGTCGCAACCACAGATCCTCGAGCTCCTCATCGATATTTTCTACCGGGTTGCGGCGGTGGACGGCGGAGTCAGTCAGTCCGAAGAGGAATATATACAGCAGGCCGCCAGGATTTTCCAGTTCTCCCAGCAGCGCATCGACACGATCCGCAAGCGCTACGTCGCTTCCGACGAGCGGTACTATGCCGTGCTCGGCGTCAGTCCCCGGGATTCCAACGACGAGATCAAGCGGGCCTACCGTCAGCTGGTGCGGGAATATCATCCGGATACCATCGCCTCCAAGGGGCTTCCCGAGGAGTTCACCACCTTTGCCAACGAGAAGTTCCGTGAGATCCAGGAGGCCTACGAGGCCGTAGCGAAAGCACGGGGGATCTGATTCCATGGTGCAGCGGACGGCCGGACCCGGTTGAGGTCCGGGGGTGCCGCCGGAGCACGGTTCCGGCAGGGAAGCAGATGACGGTACAGATCCGTTTTTACGAAGAGCTTAATTTTTTTCTCAGAAAAGATCAGTACAAGCGCACCATCGAGACCGCCGCCGCTCCCGGGCAGACGGTCAAGGACCTGATCGAATCATTCCGGGTCCCCCATGTCGAAGTGGATCTGGTGATCGTTAATGGCGAATCGGTCGACTTCTCCTACCAGGTGCGGGACGGCGACCGGATCTCTGTCTATCCCGTCTTCGAAAATATCGACATCACTCCGGTCAATCATCTCCGTCCCGAGCCGCTGCGCGAGCCGGCCTTCATCTCCGATGTGCACCTGGGCACCCTGTCACGGCGGCTGCGGATCCTCGGCTTTTACACCGAGTACCAGAATCACGCCGACGATGACTTCCTGGCCGCCAGGGCGGTGGACGGGGGTCTTATCCTGCTCACCAGGGACCGTCAGCTGCTGATGCGCAAGATCGTGGAGCGGGGTCTCTACGTGAAGAACACCCACCCATACGAACAGGTGCGCGAAGTCGCGGCGCGGCTCGATCTCTACGGGAAAATGCGGCCCTTCAGCCGATGCGTGGCCTGCAACGGACTGCTCCGTCCCATGAATCTCGAAAGCGAATCTGATGAGGGAGATGCCGACCGGGAAAAATTCGAGGCCCAGGTGCCCCGGGGCGTGCAAAAATGGTGCTCCACCTACCGGGTCTGTACGAAGTGCGGCAAGGTGTACTGGAAGGGGAGTCATCTAAATCGGCTCAACGGTCTGCTCGAACAGCTCGAGGAGGACCGGCGGGGGGGATACGAAGCGCTTCCGGGCTGATGTGCCGGCGGGGGGGCTGAGTGGACGCCGGAAGGAACAACTGCCGGGGGGTGGCGAGTCAGAAAAGGGCCGGCGAGTCGGGAAAGGGCCGGCGGCGCCGGGCTCACATCACCGTGCGGCCCTTGAGACTTCTGGCGAGGGTCATCCGGTCGGCGTACTCGAGATCGCCTCCCACCGGCAGGCCGGATGCCAGCCTGGAGACGGCGATGCCGCGCTCCTTGAGCATGCGCTGGAGGTAAAGCGCCGTAGTGTCGCCCTCCACCGTCGGATTGGTGGCCAGGATCACCTCTGTCACCGACTGATCGGAGACACGCTGCATCAGTTTCCCAATGGACAGATCTTCGGCCCCTACGCCGTTCATCGGGGAGATGGCTCCTCCCAGCACGTGATAGAGGCCGTCGTATTCCCTGGTCTCCTCGATGGTCTGCACGTCCTGCGGATTTTCCACCACGCAGATCAGCGAGCGGTCCCGATTGGTGCTGCTGCATATGGCGCAGGGGTCCTGTTCGGTGTAATTCCCGCAGACGGAACACTTTTTAATAGAACTGTGCAGGGTCTGGAGCTGTTCGGCCAGCTGCCGTGCGATATGGGGATCCGATTTGAGGAGCCAGTAGGCAATCCGGGCGGCGCTTTTGCGTCCAATGCCGGGAAGCCGGGAAAAACTCTGGATGATCCTGTCCAGGGTGGTCACGGCTATGACCCCATGAAACCGGGGGGGATGTCCATCCCGCCGGTGAGATTGGCCGCTTCCTGCTGGAGCTTCTCCTTTACCTTGGCGGATGCATTGAGGAAGGCAGCCAGAATGAGGTCTTCCAGCATTTTGACATCATCTGGGTCCACCGCTTCGGGTTCGATGTGAACGGCGGAGACTTCCATCTGGCCGTTCATATCGATACGGACCATCTCGCCGCCGGAGGTTCCGCTCGCGTGGATCTGTTTCAGCTTCTCCTGCATCTCCCCGAACTGGGACTGCAGGTTCTGGAGGTTCTTAAAAAGGTCCATTGGATTCATATTCTGCTCCGTCTACGATCTTTCCGCGGAAGACTTTTCTGACGAGGTCCGCCTGTTCATCACGCCTCGAGCGGGAGTCCTCTCCGTTCTCCGGGTCACCATTATCCTTTACAGCCAGCTTAATTTCAAGGGAGGTGTTCAGGACCTTCACGGCGGCGGACCTCAGGGTGGCAATGTCCTTCTTCAGCTTGCTGCGCGAGTAGTTGGTGTCGCAGCTCAGGGTGAGTGTATTCTTCTGCAGGTCCCAGTCGGTCACCTTCTGGAGGGTCGACACGAGAGTCGGGTACTGCCTCACTTCATCTATCATGGATTGTATCTCATCTTCCGTGAGGCGCCTCCAGTCCGTTTCGGCCGCAGGTACGGCTGTGGTCGATGAATCCGGCGCGGCGGGAGCCGCAGGTACGGCGGGCTGCACGTCTGAGGGTACAGAAACGGCTTCCGGACCGGATTCTATTTCAGGCTCATGGGTGGTTTGAAGTTCAGATGTGGCCTGGATTTCAAGGACGGCCGCAGGTTCAGGGGCTGCATGGGATTCAGGGCTTTTTTTTTGAGCCCCCTGGTCAGGACCGCGGCCCTCTGCATGCTGAGATTGATGGAAGGCCGCCCCCGGCGCGGAACGCGGCCCTGCAGAGTCATTCCGGGTATTTCCGGTCCCGGTCCCGCCTCCACCGCTCGAAGAGACGAGTTCGGACCGGAGTTCCTGTATCCTGGCGACCAATTCGCCCGTATTCAGGTGCGACTTCAGGGACGAGAGCTTGCTGAGGGTGAGTTCGAGTTCGAAACGCTGGTTGAGGGAGTAGCGGATGTCGCGGTAGACCGCCAGCAGCTGCTCGACGGCATACTCGAGCTGAGAAGCGCTGAACGCGCCGCGGATCTCCGGGGAAAAATGGTCGGGATGGTAACCGAGCAGCGATTCCCGCTGAATCCCGTTTTTCAAAAGGAGGAGGGTGCGGAAATACTCGGTAAGATCGATCAGCAGCTGTTCGGTGGAAACTCCCTGGCTGATAATGAGCTCCGCCTTCTCGACAGCCGCCCCGGTGCTGCCCGCGGCAAGCATCTCGACCAGTTCTCCGACGGCATCGATACCCGCCAGACCGAGTTTTTCCTGGATCCCCCCGAGGGTGATGGTGCTCTCGGAGAAGGATGCTATCTGGTCGAAGAGGGTGTACGCATCGCGGAGGGAGCCGGTGGCCTCCTTGGCGATCCAGAAGAGGGCTTCATCCTCCGCCGTGATGTTCATCTCTTCCGCAACCTGGCGGAGCTGGTCCCGGATGCTTTCGACGGAAATCAGCCGGAAGTTGAACTGCTGACAGCGGGAACGGATGGTGGCAGGGACCTTGTGGATCTCGGTGGTAGCGAAAATGAAGACAATGTAGGGGGGCGGCTCCTCGATGGTCTTGAGGAGGGCGTTGAAGGCGCTGTTGCTGAGCATGTGGACTTCGTCGATGATGTACACCTTGTAGCGGCCGTTGCTCGGCGCGAAGAGCACCTCGTCCTTCAGTTCCCGTATATCGTTGACCGAGGTGTTGCTGGCCCCGTCGATCTCGATGACGTCGAGGGAATTGCCCCGGGCGATCTCCTGACACTGTGAGCACTCTCCGCAGGGTTCTGCGGTCGGTCCATTTTCACAGTTGAGGGCCTTGGCGAGGATCCGGGCGGCGGATGTTTTCCCCACCCCCCGGGGTCCTGAAAAAATGTAGGCGTGGGCAATGCGTTCGAGCTTCAGCGAACTCTTGAGGGTGGAAACGACGAAATCCTGTCCTACCAGCTGATCGAAGGCCTGCGGACGTTTGCGGGTGGCGGTTACTT
>JBNGED010000163.1:0-5761 GCA_049975605.1 Sediminispirochaetaceae bacterium
AGGTCAGGGAGGATTTCGGCTTCAGGAAGGGGTCTCCGAGCTGTTGAAAGAACTGCATGTTCCATTCCACGAAGGGAATCCGGACCCTGCTGACGATTTCTCCAGGTTCCAGCGAGGATTCGCCGGTCTTGCTGAAGAGGCGCGGAATCTGTATCCACCTGCTCTTCCCCAGACGCCGCAGCTCGATGCGGGCGTCCAGGATCGTCAGCGGGCCGTAGGTATTCAGCCTGCGCGGAAGATGACAGAGGTTGCCCCCAAGGGTGGCTCTGTTGCGGATGGCCGGATGGGCCACATAACGGAGGGACTGGGTCAGGACCTTCGGCAGGACATGCTGGCCGACTTTCAAAATCCTGCTGATCGGAACGCCGGCTCCGATCTCGAAGTACCGTTCCGTCCTGCTGATTCGCTGAAGTTCCGGAATGTTCCCAATATTGATGACGATGTCCGGCAATTCGAGGGGACTGCCGGTCTTAAGTTCCCTGACGAATGCAGTCCCGCCCGCCCAGAGAAGGGCCTGAGGATAATTCTGATACGTTCTCAGCAGCTCGCTGAGGTTACGGGGCTGGAAAACCTTCGTTTCAGGCATGGAGACGTCTCCTGCGATAGAACCCGGCCCGTATAACCCCCCTGGCCAGATTGTGAAAGTTGGTGCAGGGACAGTAGGTCCCTGAAAAGACTTCCAGGACCTCCTGGGTAGAAGGATCGAGAGTGTTTTCGAGGATGGAATGGATGATCACTACCTTGGAGGGGAGACAGTAGCTGCAGGGGAAAGCCTGTTCCTCCCGCAGACCTCTGATAATGTCCCCGTATTCATCAGTCTGACTGATACCTTCGAATGTCCATATCCTGCTTTTATCGGCAGCAAAAACCGGCATCATACAGGAGTAGGACAGCTCTCCGTTGAACAGAATGGCACAGTTCCCGCACTCGCCCTGGTAACAGGAGGGATGCATGCTGTCAATTTTCAGGCGGTTGTGCAGCAAGTCGACGAGACGCATTGAAGCCGGTGCATCCACCGACACTTCCTGACCGTTCAGTGTAAATGATACCTTCATGCCGGCTCCTCCAGATACCCCTGTATGATCTCCGAGGTCATGGGGATTCGGTCGAAATAGACCCCGGCAGCCTGGCTCAGAGCGGTCACAAAGGCCGAAGGAACCAGGGACTCGGCGATCTCGTTTATACCTCCGGGTATTCCGCGGCCCGTGTTCTCGAAACTGACTGAGACGGCAGGCAGCCGCATGTAAAGGGGGTTGCGCTCCTCGATGGAATAATCGGGATTGTACCGCGGAGTTACCTTGTCCTCGCCCATTGCCCAGGCAAGTGTTTCGTATATGCTTCCCTCGGCAATGGAAACCGCATACTGGGAATCGTATATCTGGCCGCAGTCGAAAGCCGCCCATACACCCCGTATCTCCGGGATCAGGGTAAGAGGGTCGAGTTCCACCTCGGTGACCAGGGCCCCCCAGGAGATTGTGTGAAACGGAAGCCCCCTCATTTTCTCCCCGTCCCAGGTGGATTTACGCGGGGCCGTTATGCTGCGTGAAACCTCGATCGGAAGAGGGGTGTGAAAACGCTGCTTGCGGATATGGATGCAGCACCGTTCCACCAGGCTCGTAAAAACGGCAACCGGCATGGCCAGCATCATCGGTCCGGAGTCCGGGAGTGAGTCGGTGTCCCCTTCAGCGACCTTGATCGAATCGACGGGAATGGAGAGAATTTCGCCGGCCTTTCTTTTCCAGAGCTCCTGGATCGCCCTGGGGATCGTCATGGTGCCACAGTATATGGTCAGTTCGTCCTGGCGGTCCAGTACGGTCCTGATGCCCCAGTTCAAATTTCCGGCGGGCTTCTCCGTGAAGCCGTTGCCGGTAAACCCGGCGGCAATACCGATACCGCGGAATGAGCGGCGGGAAGCCCTGATAGTGTTCCGACGCTTGCGGATGAGCTCGTAGGAGGAGTGCTTGCGGTAGAAATCGGACTCTTCGATGACCTTGTCCAGCAGGAGATCAAGGGGCATCGAAGGAATCCGGGCACCGGTGATGATGTTCTTGTTTACAGCGTGCTGTTTTTTCCAGTCCCCCGGATTGAGCTGCGAGAACTCCGCGAGCCTGGAAAAGTGGACTTCCGTGGCAAACAGACTCTGAGATACTCCGAGACCGCGGTACAGGTTCATTGGTGATGTGCTTGTACGTATCGCCTCGACGGTAATGCTGAGATTGGGAATTTCGTAAAAACTGCCTGCCGCTATGATGGCCCGGCTGAGGAGCTCCTTTGTAAAAAAAGGATATGCTCCAACATCAAAACGGGCATTGACCTTTTCGGCCAGAATTTTCCCTTTGTCGTTGAGGACTGAAGTGCGTTTCACTTCCACCGGTGGTTTGCGGGTCGTCAGACGCTCTACTTCCTGAGGAGTGAGGATAATACGTGCTGGTAGTCCGGAAATGCTGGTAACTACCGCCGCCATTGCGGACAGAACCGAGGGAAAGAGGACTTTCTCCCCGTATGCGGGACTCGGATTGGCCTGTATGACTTTTATTTTTTTCTGATCGATTCCCAGAACCTTCGCTACCGAAGAACGGACATGCATCGGCCAGTGAGTAGGGGTGTGGACTACTATTCGTCCTTCATCATCGAAATATGTGTACGCGCCGAGGGGCGCCCTGTTGACGTGGGCTTCGGGGGAAGTGTGGTATTCAGCTTCGACGATCTGAGATCCTTTTCCGAACTTCCGATCCGGATTCCCGATCTTCAGCTGCTGTGAATCGACCGTCTGGTCGGGAGAGCTGGGATTGAATGCCAGCAGTGAGAAATCCGTCTCGTATGAAATCCGAATGTGCCGTTCAGTCTTGTCCAGCAGATCTGTCTCGTGAGCGGCAACCAGAAGAACAGGTTCTCCCTCATACTCTATCGTCCCGTTGCTCAGAAGAGGCATTTCATCTCCCAGTATACTGATGCGGTTTTCCCCAGGGATTTCGTGGGCGCCGATTACATGGACTCTCTTTGAAGCCCCCTCGGTAATGATGGACTCAATTCTGCCTCGGGGGATTTCGGACCGCATGACATGCACATGGAGCATGTCCGGGGAGGAGAACTGATCGATAAAGGGAAGATCACGAACCACCGGAATCCCTCCGATGGACTGCGCCGCCGACTGAAATGACGGAGTCGATGATTCTACGGACCTGTGCATCCGTCAGGTCCGGATAGATCGGCAGACTGAGGGCGGATTCGAAGACCTCCATCGACACGGGAAAATCCTGCGGCCTGTATCCGTAACGTTCGCGGTAGTAGCTCATGATGTGGAGAGGAATATAGTGTACCGAAGCGCCTATGCCTCTCTGCTGCAGGCGTTCGATGAAACTGTCGCGATCGATGCTGAGCCGGTCAAGCCGCAGCTGCAGGACATACAGGTGCCAGGCGTGCTCATCCGTATAGGCGGGCGCGCGGAGAAAAGAACATCCGGCGAAGGCATCGGTATACCGGCGGGCGATCTGCTGCCGTCTGTGCAGGAAGTCATCAGCCTTCCGCAGCTGTACCCTGCCGATGGCGGCCGCCATATCGGGAAGATTGTACTTGTAGCCTGCTTCGATGACATCGTATCGCCAGGAGGCCTTCTGAGCGGTGTATCGCTTCCACACCTCCCGGTCGATCCCGTGCAGGCGCATCACCCCGATTCGCCGGGCGATCTCCGGGTCCTCCGTCACAACCATACCGCCTTCGCCGGTGGTGATGGTCTTGGTAGCATAAAAACTGTAGACCCCGATATCCCCGATACAGCCGATGAAGCCGTCGGAAGTGCGGACCGGCAGGGCGTGGGCCGCATCCTCGACGACCGAGGCCCCGTACCGACGCGCTATCTCCGCGATTCGATCCATTCTGCATGGACGGCCGCCGAGATGGACCGGAATGACGGCCCGTATATCCGGGTCTTTCCTGAATTCCTGCTCTATACCATCGGGATCGATGGTCAGGCTGTCCCTGTCGATATCAACGAAGACCGGGTCCGCGCCGAGATAACGGATCACCTCGGCCGAAGAGGTGAAGGTGTAGGGCGTCGTTATGACCCGGTCCCCCGGGCCGATCCCAAGCGCCTCGAGGGCAAGATGAAGCCCGGCGGTCGCCGAGTTGACTGCCAGAGCGTGAGAAGTGCCGGTGTAGGCGGCAAATTCCTTCTCGAAAGCTGTTGTCTGTCCGGCGGTAGTCAGCCAGCCGCTGCGCAGCACTTCAAGGACAGCCTCCTCCTCCTCCCTGCCGATGGAGGGACGGGCAAATGGTATGGGTTCCTGCCGGATATCGTCAATGGATCGGTTCATTCTCAACCTCTCGTACCGTCGGCAGATATCTCCGTATTGTCTCGCGTAGAAGCCGCCGGTTACGGTATTTCCCGGACTGTTCGGAATTGAAAAAACAGAAATCATGCAGCTCCCTCAACACCTCTTCCATGCTTATGTTGAAACGGGGCCGCCGGACGAGCCGGTTGATATCCGCGTGTTCGGTCGGTTCCAGCTTCTCCCCATCGGACCAGAGACGTTCGGTTTTTTTCTCTCCGGGGCGCAGCCCGATATAACGGATGGGAATATCTTTTTCAGGGGTGTATCCGTAGAAACGGATCATCTGTTCGGCCAGCTCTTTTATAGGGACCGGATCGCCCATATCGAGAATGTATACGTTGTCGCTGCGCCCGACGCCGCCGGCCTTCAGGACCAGAGAGGCCGCTTCAGGGATGGTCATGAAAAAACGGGTGGCTTCGGGATGGGTGATGGTCACTGGACCCCCCTTGAGAATCTGCTTGGTAAAGAGAGGCACGATACTGCCCCGGGACCCGATCACGTTACCGAACCGGACGACCATGTAATCCCCGTGGCTGCCGTTGCTGGAGAGGACTATCTCTTCAGCGATGCACTTGGATGCGCCGTAGATACTCGTAGGATCCACCGCCTTGTCCGTGGAGATGAAAACGAAGCGCGGTACCCGGTTGTTCCGGGCTGCATTGACAACGCTCTTCGTGCCGAAGACATTGTTCTTGATCGCTTCAATGGGGTTCTCTTCGAGCAGCGGTACGTGCTTGTAGGCGGCGCAGTGAAAAATGACGTCCGCCTTCAGCCTGCGGATGATGAAATCCATATAATCGGGATCCTGCATCTCACCTATGATGGGCACGATAATGGCGCTGTCGCCGACACCCTCTTCCTGGAGAATCCGCAGCTCCTTGTCTATCTCGTACACGTTGTTTTCACCGTGATCAAAGAGATAAAGCCGCTCGGCGCCTCCCGAGAGGAGCTGGCGGGCCAGTTCGCTGCCGATACTCCCCCCGGCCCCTGTGATGAGTACACGCCGCCCTTTGAGGTAGTCCAGACTCTCCTTCATCCGCAGAGAGATCTGGTCCCGTCCGAGCAGGTCCTGCGCACTGATTTCACGGGTCTGTATGAGGTGTGCGTCTCCATCGATGATCTGCGACAGCCTGGGAAGAATACGAATCCGCGAGAGAGCGCTGTTCTGAAGAATGGTGTATATCCGTCTCAGCTGTTCGCTCGAAGCACCGGGGATTGCAATCAGCGCCTCGTCCGCCGGAGTGTGTTTCATGATACTCTGCAAAGATGAAATGGGACCGTACACGGGTATACCGTCGATGGCGGTCCCTATTTTCCCGGGATTGTCATCCAGGAAGGCGACTACGTTACCGAGAATACTCTTGGAGCGGATCTGCTCGGCGATTTCATGTCCGGCGAACCCCGCGCCGATTATGTAGATGTTACTCTGT
>JBNGED010000164.1:0-660 GCA_049975605.1 Sediminispirochaetaceae bacterium
ACCCTTGTCCGGAAGCCCCGAGGCGGAATAGAGGCTGCTGAAATCCCCCACCTTGTCGGCGTCGTTCAGACGGAACTCGATAAGATACTCCCTGTCATGGAATCCTTCAGCCAGCAGAGCGAAATCCGCGGGACTCACAAGGAAGCGCTTGGAATGTACCAGGGCGGGATTCATCTGGGCATCCCGGGTAAAACCGGAGACGGTAAAGCTCATCTCCAGGGAATCACCGGCCACCCGGACCTGGTCGCCCCGTTTCAGACCATTCTTCTGCATGAAGTAGACGGGAACCCCTATTTCACCGGGGGCGATCTCCTGTCTTCCGTTCCCGCTGTCGAGAAGAAAATCGAAGCCCCTGTTCTGGGTAACAAAGCTGATATCCATGACCGTATCTTCCTCCGCCGGAGAGCCGGCGCCCAGAAAGAGGGCCGAACCGTCGATGTTGATCATCTCCACAGTCTGCTGCTCCCGTACCAGCTCCTGCGCCGCGGACCAGCGGTCAATCCCGCCCTGATCGAGCTCTCCCGCATGCATCTGTACAAAATGGGGGGCCCGGGCGTTTTCGAAGAGGGCGTTCAGGGAGTTGCTCAATTCCACCACCAGGTTCGAGCCTGTCGCAAGGAGCAGGGCCGAAAGCATGATGAATAAAAAGATAACCAGGGA
>JBNGED010000164.1:670-5760 GCA_049975605.1 Sediminispirochaetaceae bacterium
TGCAGGGTAACTCCTTTTGGTGAAACAGGGACCGGTGTTACGGCATCCATTGCCCTGAGCGGCTTCAGTCCGGAAGCGATGCCGCTTACCGCCGCCACACATATACCCGAGAGGATAAAGATGAAGGCAATGCCCCTTCCCGGTCCTGTCCCGATAATTTTTCCGATCGAGGGCGCGAGGCGTCCTCCCGTTTCAAGAAGCGGATTGAACACACGGTCCGCCAGAATGCCCGACACACCGTAGGCGGCAATGTATCCCAGCTGGGACAGCACTCCGATTATTCCCCACGCACGGCCCTGCTTTTCGTTGGGGATGGTTCTGCGGATCAGAACATCCGCACTGGTATTGATGAGCGGAAGCGTGCAGAAGAAGAGAAAGAATGCTCCTGTAATAAAGAAGAGATTGGTGGTAAGCCCCAGCAGAAAAAGAGAGCCTCCCGCCGCCGCAAGGCCAAGGAGCAGAACGGAGGTCTGTGTTCCGCGTATGCTCATCATACCAAGCAGCAGGCTGGACAGGAGCATTCCCGCGGCGCTTACGGACTGTACCGTCCCCAGGGCGCGGGCATCGGTGAAGGAGAGCAGCATGGGACCGAAGAGGGTCTGAACAAAGCCGATAAAAAAGGTAATCAGGGAAAGGAGGATAATGACAAGCACAACACCTCTATCGGTGGTAACCGCCCCCCATCCTTCCCTGAAATCCTGTAGAATGCCCGCTTTTTCACGTTTATCCGTATCACCTCCGGTAAGGGCCGTCTCCATTCCGCTTCTGATAAGCAGGGCCGCCAGAATCGCGAGAAAGAATGTGGAGATGTCGATCATCAGGACCGTTATGATACTGCCCGCACTCATGAGCACTCCCGCCAGAAGCGGAGAAAAGAGGTGCTGCGCGGATGAAGCGAGCTGTACCATTCCCCCGGCCTTTGAAAACTGCTCCTCCGTCAGAAGGTCGGTAACCGAAGCCTTATAGGCCGGATTCTGCAGAGCGACAAATGCCGAACTAACGGTAATGCCCAGGTACAGTTTCCAGAACGCCGCGGGTCCGGCAAGCCCGGCAAACAGACTTGCCAGAATAAAGATTACTCCGGAAGCTGAGCCCAGTTCTCCGAGAACTATCATGAGACGCCGGTCAAAACGGTCGGCCAGCACGCCTCCGAGGGGGCGCAGAAGTATCGAGGGAAGGTAGAGGCAGAGCATGATGAGGGCGAAACTCGAGGCGCTCCTGGTCTGTCTGAACACATATACCCCCAGGGCAAAGGCGGTCATTCCATTCCCGAGTCCCGACATAAGCTGACCGGCCCAGAGAACCATAAATCGGCCGAAAGATTTCGTTTTCATTGTTTTTTTCTCCATTCCATGGGGGCTCCTTTTGCTTGTTTCGATATGGCAAATATAGAGGTTCCCTGAAAAGGCCGCCATCGAACATATGTATTGATTTAACCAAAATCACCTACGTATTTAATCGTAGACATAATGAGTCCGGAATCGGCATCTGAAACCCCGCCGACTAGTACATTTATTCGATTTCATTTCCGTGCTTTTCAGTCTACCCTCTACCGGGAAGGAGATTGATTATGATGGAAGATATCCAGCCTCAATTCGGATCATGGGGGGCTGTCGTTATGCTTATAGTTACTTTTGGAGCCTTTGTCCTGTTTGTTCCATTTTACCGGAAGGCTGACCGGAAGGCGGCGGGGTCGTTTCTTGGATTTGTGACCGCATTTGCCCTTGAGTGGGCCTTCGGCACACGATTTTCCGGGGGAATCTTCAGAGGAGCTGTTCTGCCGGAGTGCTGCGGCATGACAGGACATTATATCCATCTTGCCTGCGTACTTGCCGGCGGCATACTGATTGTCGGCGGCTGGGCACGAGTGTACCGGGATTACTGGAGCAGGGAAGAGAATGCCGGACGGCTTGTCACCGAAGGACTGTATCGTTATATTCGGCATCCTCAGTACGCCGGTTTCCTGCTTTTATCGATAGGAGTGCTGTTTGAGTGGGTGAGCGTACTGCTTATGTTGATGTGGCCGGTTCTGGCGGTCCAATATACCCGTCTTGCCCGCAGGGAAGAGGCGGAACTGGAAGAAAAGTTCGGTTCCCACTGGTATGAATACAAGGCGAAGACAGGTATGTACCTGCCGCGTCCGGGGAAGAGGCGCCGGGATTAGCCTCTCAGCTTGTTGATCAGCTCCACCCGGCTGCTCGCGTCCGCCTTGCGATAGAGATTGTAGATATGGGTGCGGACGGTGGCGGGGGATATGTAGAGTTCCGATGCAATTTCCTTGTTTGACAGCCCCCTGGCGATCAGTACCGCCATCTCGGTTTCCCGTGCGGAAAGGCCGAGGGAGTTCACCCTTTCGGGAGGAACCGAATCGAGGGCAGGCGCACCGGAATCTCCTATCCTGAAAAGCCGGATCGCTGCACTCATGGAAACGATGTTCCAGCCGAGGTAGAAGAGGTAATCGATTGAAAATTCAGAGAAACCCAGAATACCTGAAGCTGCAATGGCATACTCAATCAGGCCCAGAGGGGCAAAAATCAGGGCGCATAGACCATATGCTTTCATGAGCGGCCTGAGAACAGGCGGTTCATTCGGCTGAAGGGGCGTCCGGAGCATTACTCCCAGGGCCGCAACGGCCAGGCCGACAAGAATCTGTTCCGCCATGTCCCATACTTCCGGTGCCTGGACGGAGGTCAGGGTCATCACCATATCTGCCAGGTTCATAACGATAACCAGGGCGACAAGAATCTCCGCCGTCGCGGGAAAAACGCCGCGTCGTGTCGAAGGCGGAGACACCCGCCGCATCAGCACAATGATGACGACATAGAGGGCAATGTTGATACCGGTAATAAGAATGAGGCTCATCAGGGTGAACAGGGGAGAGAGATCTCCCGGCAGGTTCAGCAGGTAAAAATAGGCGAGCAGAATGCCGAGGCCGAAGAGGAAGAGAAACTGGAAGATCAGCAGCGGAGGCAGGAGCCTGCTCCGGACCCTCATGTGCAGAAGCAGCAGAGCCGCTCCTCCCATAAACCCCGTGGCAAAAAACAGTACGTAGAAAACCATCAGAAAATGCTGCATTGTGTGCTACCTGTTATCCTGATTGATAATAAGCGTGCAGTTCGCATGGTGTCAAGCGAAAGGCTGAACGGGAACTCCAGTCAGGAGACGTGTGCGGGGAAGCCTGAGACGGCAGTCTCGAGAGCGGCGGCACAGGACGGACGCACGTTCCATGGAACCGATGCAGGGAATTCCGGTGGAAGCAGTCCGATCTCGTCGTAATACCGCAGTGGCGCGGCCGATCGAATACATTTCAGCGCCTCCGTTCATACCGGAGAAAAAAATCACCTGACCGAGCCGCCCCGGCCGGCGATGAATTCGCAGAAGGAAGCCATGGCGTCGCCGTGAGCGGCAGGGAAGATATCTTCGGCCAGCTGCTCCGCCCGGTCCATCGACTCGGAAAGGTTGCGCTTCCCGCTGTCGGTTATCTTCACGTAGCTGACCCGGGCGTCACGGGCGGCTGCCTCCCGGGTAATCAGACCGATCTTCTCCATGGGCGCCAGGAGACGGGTGACCCCGGAAGGTGTGAGTCCCATCTTCTCGGCCAGATCGATTCTCCGCATCTTCTCTTCGGGCGCGAGGCTGAGATGGTAGAGGATGACGAATTCGTTGAATCCGAGACCGTCCAGCCCGCCGGTGAACCTGCGGCTGCTCTCCGTGAGGATTTTTGATAGGTTGATAAAGAGTTTGAGCGACTGCGTCATGGCAGGAGACCTCCTGTTCTTTGATATATATTTGATATGTAAAACATATATCAAATAAAAGTGTGCGTCAACAGTCTTTCATGAATCAGCCGCGTTTTCCGAGCTTTTTCACCTGTTTCGCGATTCTGCTTTTTATCTTCTCATACGAAGGGGGAGGGCCGGTGTTGACCCTGCGATTGTCGATGAACAGCGCGTCGGATATGCCCCATTCGAGGTATATCGTCCGGTCCGAAGTGTCGTATTCCTGAAAGATCACGCGGCCACCGAATTCCCCGGTGGCCCTCTTGACCCGTTTCTGAAAGTTGCCCCGGCCCTGCTTGTACCCGTGGACCCAGATACAGAGCACGAAGTACAGGTCTTCTCCCGACGCTTCGGAATACTCGATCGGGAGGTACTGGATCATACCGCCCACAGTACCCTTGTCGTCCTCAGCCAGTTTGACTCTCAGCCTCCTGTCCTGCATCCGGCGGTACCAGCGTTCCTTGTGATCGCCGGCTTCATCCATCTCCTCCGACCAATCTTCGAGACACCGGAAGTAGAGCTGTTCGTGTTCCGGCGTCAGATCAACGATTCTCATACACACCTCCTCTTGCAGTCTCCCCGGCCGGGGCAGCAGATATCAGAACCAGGTTCTCCGTTTGTACTCCCGGTATCCGCTGTACTTTTTTTCCATATCCTTCTCTTCCAGATACCTCCAGTACAGCAGGAATGCCGTCCAGATCAGCGAAGAGGCGAGGGTGAGGAGACCCTGGAGGAACAAGGGGAGGCCGATAATCCACAGGATGAAGCCGAGATACATGGGATTCCTGATCTTCGAATAGATCCCGCTGGTGACGAATCCTTCCTGCGTCCCGAATCCCCTGAGGCTCGTGTGCGAGAGAATGAAGAGTAGAACCCCGGCGGCAAATAACGTCAGCCCGAAATACCTGATCCACCGGGGCAGGTCGATGCGGACGGGATCGATGAAACACATCCGGAACCATGCGAACCACAGGACCGCCATAATGAAAAAAATGAAGCTCACGACGATTTTGTTGTCCGCCGGCGGCTTGCGGTGATGGACAGCCAGATTGAAGACGGTGCGGATACTGTAGCAGGCGAGACAAATTCCGAACCAGATAAAATAGGAGGTAGTCATACGCGTCCTCCAATGGGCCCGAAGGTCCGAATTCTATTGTGCTCTCTTATCCTATCACGTCGCCGATCACACGCCGTGCGTTGCCGTGTGCGGCCAGCTCGATCTCCCGCTCCGTGAAGCCAGCGCCCCCGAGGGCGTCGATGAACTTCTGATATTCGCCGGCGTCCTGAATCCCCAGTTCTCCATGGATGCCG
>JBNGED010000165.1:0-2258 GCA_049975605.1 Sediminispirochaetaceae bacterium
ACGCCACGCTGCTCTTTTCATCATCCACGATCACCATTCCCCTGGCGATCTACCGGATGATCGGTTCCTACAATTTTTTCGGCGCCTGCGCGCTGGGGACGCTGCTGATTATAGTCTGTACGGGGGTCTTTGCGCTGTTCGATTACGCAGGCGGTTCTGATTACTGAGGAGATATGAAATGGAATTGAAGACAGAGGGTCTCAAACGGAGTTTTGCCGATTTTACCTTCGAAGCCGATATTCATGCCCGCGAGGGTGAGTTCGTCTGCCTGCTCGGTCCATCCGGCTGCGGCAAGACCACCGCACTGCAGCTCATCGCCGGAATTCTTGCCCCTGACCGGGGGGAGATATACCTCGGCGACCGGGCTGTTACGGAACTTCCTCCGTGGGAGCGGGGTATCGGTCTGGTGTTCCAGGATTACGCCCTTTTTCCCCATATGACCGTCTACGAGAACATCGCCTACGGCTTGAAGCAGCAGAGGGTCTCCGCGGAGAAGATACGGGACCGGGTCGATGAGCTCCTCTCCCTCGTCCGGCTTCCGGGGTATCAGCACCGCAAGCCCCACCAGCTCTCCGGCGGAGAAAAACAGAGAGTCGCGCTTGCCAGGGCCGCCGCTCCCTCGCCGTCGCTGCTGCTGCTCGACGAGCCCCTGTCGGCCCTCGACGCCCGGCTGCGCATTCAGCTCCGGCGGGAGATCCGAGAAATCCAGCGGAGAATAGGATTGACCACCATCTATGTCACCCACGATCAGGAGGAGGCTCTGAGTCTGAGCGACCGGATCATCATGCTGAGAAACGGACGGATCGAGCAGACCGGCACTCCGCAGGAACTCTACACCAGTCCCCGCAATTCTCTGGTAGCCCAGTTCATCGGGAACGCCAACCTCCTTCCCGCTGCTGTGGAAGAGACGGAAGGGAAGTATTTCTTTTTCCGCCCCGAGGACACTACCTGCAGCATGAAGGCCGCGGACCGCGACGAACTGTTCTCGGTACAGCTTACGGTCCGTTCAATCGAGTACGTCGGGTCACACTACGTCGTTGAAGGAGTCGACAACGGCACTACCCTGAGGGCCCATCTCGGTGAAGAGAGGCTCGCGGGTATACCGGGGAAAATGCCGGGAACGAAATGCTGGTTCAATGTGTCCAGGGAAAAAATGAAGGTCCTGCCGGAATAGAGGGCTGCCCGCGGCTTTTCCCGCCGCTACTTCATAGCGCCCCCGATCTACAGGAGCCTTGTCAGAACGACCTGAAGACTTCCGATGGAGAAGCCCAGAATCGCCCCGAAGAAAACGATCCATCTCAGGTGGGTTCTGATCACTATCAGGATCAGCTCCTCCACCTTCTCGATATCCAGGCTGTTGATCTTGTCGACTACCAGGGTGTTCACATCCACGCTGTCGAGGATCTCGGGGACCTGTGCATCGATGAGCCCCAGAACAAGACGGTGCAGCGCTGTATCGATCCTCACCTTGTGCTGATCATCGAGCTTCAGAATATCGGCAACCGACCTGCGGCCTTTGTCGGCGAGGGCCTCGAAGAGCTGTTTGAAAAAATCGAGGGTCCTGCGGCTCTCGGCTTCCGCCGAGCGTATCAGCTGAACGATCCAGTCGGCGATGACCCCGCACACCTCCTCCTCACTGCTTCCCGTTATCGAGGCGAGCAGATTGCCGGCCCGTGTATCACCGTACTTGTCGATGGTTCTGAGGACGAGATCGTGCCCCCAGTTCCTCAGCTGTTGACTCTCCAGAAGCTTGAAGAGCGAATCGATTCCCTTCCGGATATCATTCGGCAGAGACTCGCCCCACACATCCGCAATATCGGCAATCGAATGAGTGCTGAGTCTCTGCAGCCAGCTCTTCAGGGTATCCAGGATCTTCGTCCTGGTGGTCTCATCCGCAATGGCCTGTTCGAGCTGGATCATTACATCGTCCACGATCTCTTCCATCTGCTTCTCGAGGTTCCGGTCGTACTGTCCGGCTACCAGGAAGAGGCGCTGAAGGCTGCTCATCCGGGATATAAGTCTGCGAAGCACCGTCCGGCCCCTCCGTTCCATGGTGGCATGGATATGGGGAGTTCTCAGAAAGGAGAGCAGTTCCCTGGCAAGGACGGGATAGAGCCGGTTCAGCGCCGCGATAATACCGTCTATTGCCTGGGGGGTAAGGATCCTGTCCAGTCCCGTCCGATTCCGGATTGCTTCTACGGTCAATTCTTCCGCGATTCTACCGACCGGTTCACGCAGACCGCCGAGGTGAACATTAC
>JBNGED010000165.1:2268-5748 GCA_049975605.1 Sediminispirochaetaceae bacterium
AAGCTGAACAGCTTCGAACCGTCCCCGCCTGCCAGTGTTCTCAGTTCGAGCTGCATGAAGGAGCGCAGCGCTATTCCAATGGAACGATCGAGGCCGTTGAAAAAAGCATCGGAACGGAAGAAAGCCGACAGTACGTCCTGTACGAGCTCAGTGTCTGCAGGCGCTTCCGCCGCGGGGCGAGGTCTCATGAACCTCTCCGGGAGCTCCTTCATAGGTGTGTAGAGAACAGTCGAGGTCAGTTCCTGTATGCGAATATCGAGGGTCTTTCGGAAGGCCGGGGTCTCGATCTGACGGCGGATTGCGTCTTCAGTGATGAGTTCCCGGGAGACCATAACTCCGATACTTTCCGCCAGTTTGGCCCGCTGTCTGGGAATTATTCCCGGGGTAAAGGGGATTCGAAATGGACCGATGTGATAGGCCCTCAGTGGCCTGAAAAGCATCTTGATGGCAATATCGTTGGTAATATATCCGATCAGCGCACCGATGACCGGCGGCAGAGCCCATGAAAGCAACACGACATATTGCGACAGATCAGGCATCGCTAATTCTCCCGTCTGCTGCGGGCCGTCCTGCGCGCTTCCGCCTCCGATTCGAACATCTCGAGATAGGCGCCGAAGACCCAGCCCTGCAGGCCGTCGTAGGCGACCTGGTACCAGTAATCGGTCCTGTTCTCGATCATCTCGGACTTCTCATTGCGGCTGATGATCTCGATGACATTATTCTGCCAGAGAGTCGTAACCGGCTGGCTCTCGACAGTCGGCCTCTCCCGCAGCCGCAGATGCGTCGAAGTGACCACCGCCCAGCGGGACCGTGCCGACAGTACCGGCGTCGGCGGCAGTTCGACCGTAATACCCTGTTGAGTGTCCTGTTGACAACCGACTGTACCGAGCATCAGATATAGTACTGTTAAAATATAGAAAAATCTTTTCATCCTGCTTGCACAATTCCTCAATACATATCAGCATAGGAGTATGTCTGGGAGAACTATAGCATTTATTATCGTGTTTGTCACAATGCTTTTCGCCTCTTCATTTGAAGCACGGGCGCACTCTCTCGCGTTCTCCCTAACCCCGGAGATGGCGGTAAAAAAATCCAGCATCGCCACCACGAAGGCCCAGGCGGGTTTTACAGCCGGAATCGACTACACCTATGTTTTCCCCAACGATTACTTCCTGCAACTGCGGGGAGGCTTCCGCTCCTTCCTCCAGTCAAGCGGCGGCAGCGACTGGATCCTCTACAAGGGTTTCACCGCCTGGGGATGGGCTCTGGGCGGCGGATATCGGTTCCCGGAAGTTAAACTGTTCGGCGAAATACAGGCGGTCCCTTTAATCACACTGAGGGGATATGCAAATTTTGCAAAGTACCGGAATACCGAGATCCATTACTTCTACCCCGGTTTCGAGGTCGAACCAGCCATGGAGGCATTCAGTTTCTCGGGCGGCCGCATGTGCTGGCAGATCGGAATTCCTCTCACCTGGAACTTTCAGCGGGACCTCGATCTTTTTTTAACTGCCGGGATTTCCCTCCGCATTCGCTTTTCTTTTAACGGCTGAGGTCCGAAAATAGGGGTATGGCTGCACTCTTCTCTTTCTTCGTCATTCTGATCATCTCCCTCACCATTGTTCGCGTAGCGGCGATCATGCTCGAGCTGACCGGCATCTCTCCCGACATGGCCCAGTTCCAGTCGCGATCGGCCTTCACCGGTTCCGGCTTCACCACACGCGAATCGGAGACAATCGTCAACCATCCGGTCCGGAGAAAAATCATTTCGAGTCTGATGCTGATCGGGAATATCGGCTTCGTCACCTTCGTCTCCTCCCTCGTGCTCTCCTTCCTGACTATAAGCAGCCCCGAAAAGGCCTATCTCACCTTCGGCATCCTCTTCGGCGGCTTGCTGCTGCTTTTTTTGATTTCGAGATCAAAACTGCTGAATAGACTCCTGCACAGACTGATCGAGAAGCTGCTGAGGCGCTGGAGCAGGATACATGTGTACGACTATGAGAGCCTGCTCAACCTGGCCGGAGACTTCGAGGTCATCACCATCCAGGTAAAGCCGGACAGCTGGATGGCCGATGCCACCCTCGCCGAGCTCAAGCTCTCCGATGAAGGGGTCCTCGTCCTGGCAATCCGCAGAAGCGACGGCTACTTCCTCGGCAGCCCCCGGGGCGAAACGGTCGTCTACATCAACGACGAAGTAATCGCCTACGGCCGTGAAGATTCCCTGAAGAACCTCAACGACCGGCGGAAGGGCGCCGAGGGAGATATGCAGCATCAGCTGGAGGTCGAACAGCAGATGCGCCGGGAAGGCCGCCGGATCGAATCAAAAAAGCGACCGGGCGGTCATACGGCCGGCGGGTTCTCCGGAACGGTCGGCCGTCTCTTCGGAAAAAAGAAAAAATAGCTGGCTCCGCATGCGGCAATCCCGCCGCCAGATTGAATTCGGAAAGAAACAAGGATATATTTAGCTCATGCTGCGTATAACCGGATACGGCGCCGCCATTCTCTTACTGCTGACCGCCTGCACTATAAATCCGACCCCTCCCGACCGCTACGCCCTAGTGTACGGGGTGAGTGATTATGCTCCAGTGGGTCCCGATCCAGAATACAACGATCTAAATTATACCGATGATGACGCGCTTGATATGTCACAAGCTCTGGAGGACAAAGGGTATACCGTTTATCGACGGATCACGGATGGTACCGGGACTTATCCTGATGCAACGGCAGCACAACTGGAAGATGATTTTCTGAATATAGTTCCGTCGATGTCCAAAGACGACATTTTCCTGATTTATTTTTCCGGTCACGGCGGCCAGATAACTGGAAGTGTCGACGAGAACGAAGACCAGTTCGCCGATGATAAGGCTGAATTCCTCTATTTCTCGGATGGTACTAATGACAGTACCTTGACGGACAACGAACTCCACATCCTCTTATCGCAATCCGATGTAATCAAAAAGGTCGTCATCATCGACGCCTGCAACTCCGGGGGCTTCATCGGCCAGGAGTACGATTACGATGCGCTGAATCCGGAGTATTCCAGCACGGATGAAACAAGCAGCGGGGTTATCAGCAATACCCTCAAAGCTTTTTTCATTCCGAAAACTGGAGACATTCCTCCTTCCAGCGCCATTGTCATCTCAGCCGCAGGTGAACAGGAGGTGTCCTGGGAGAGCGGAGCATACGAACACGGAGTCTTCACCTATGCTCTACTGAACGCATTCACGGACAGCGACAACAACCGGGACGGCTACATCGACACCGGCGAACTCTACTACTACGCATGTGAATTTATCGAGGTCTTCTGGAACAGTATCGCTCCGGGTGACGAGGAGTTCCAGTACATGCCCCGCATCTCCGGCGGGCCGGTGGATTACATCCTCTTCGAGGCTGATTGAAACAAAAACAATAAATACATATTTGATGCCGACGCGCCAGGCAGGCGAAGGGCGCCCGCAGGGCGGTCCGAGGGAGCGGAGC
>JBNGED010000166.1:0-5717 GCA_049975605.1 Sediminispirochaetaceae bacterium
ACCATAGCCCTGCGCCGGCCGTCTCCTTCGATCGCTTGTATGATGGAATTCGGGTTGTCGGATTTGAGCACCTTCACAAAGCCTGTCTGGACGATGTAGTCCCGATTTTTCTTCAGGACCAGGGCCTTTATGTTACGGTCATGGCCGAGAAGCTGTTCGACGAATTCGTTCTCCGGTTCGTAGAGAATGTTGTTGACATTGTCGTACTGTATGAGCTTCCCGTTGCGCATGATGGCGATCTTGTCGCCCAGTTTTATAGCTTCGTTGATGTCGTGGGTGACGAAGACGATCGTCTTCTCGATCTTCTCCTGTATGGATATGAATGATTCATGGAGACGGGCGCGGTTGATGGGATCGATGGCCCCGAAGGGTTCGTCCATCAGCAGTATTTCCGGATCCGCCGCGAGCGCCCGGGCCAGACCGACCCGCTGGCTTTCGCCGCCGGAGAGCTGAAGCGGGTACTTGTGGGCATAGGAGCTGTTCAGCGTCACCAGATCGAGGAGCTCTTCAACCCGGGCCTTAACTTTTTTTTCATTCCACTTCAGGAGCCGCGGTACTACCGCTATGTTGTCGAAGACGTCCATATGGGGAAAGAGGCCGATCTCCTGGATCACGTAGCCGATGCTTCGCCGAAGGTCAACGGCGTCCATCTCGTAGATTGACTGCCCTTCGATGGTGATGTCTCCCTCGGTCGAGTCGATCAGGCGGTTGATCATCTTCAATGTCGTGGTCTTGCCGCAGCCGGAAGGACCGATCAGCATGGTGATCCTGCCCTTCTCAATGTTGAGGTCCAGGTTCTGCACCGCGACCTTCTTATCGAATTTCTTGGTAATATTGTTCAGTTCAATCAATGTCTGTCCTCCGATGTGCCGCGATTGATCTTGAGTCCTCTGGGCGTTACCAGGTCCTCAGCGTATATGAGCAGGTAGTTGATGCCGATACCAAGGACGGATACCACCAGAGCTCCCGAAAGCACCATCATGAAGTTGGCACGTCCGATACCCGAGAAGATGAAGTAGCCCAGCCCGCCTGCGCCTACCAGGGATGCATAGGTGGCCACGCTCACGCCGAGCACGATGGCATTCCTGATTCCCGCCATAATCACAGGGATCGACAGCGGCAATTTGATCCGGAAGAGGATCTGCGCCTTGGTCAGTCCGATTCCCCTGGCGGCTTCGATCATCCTGGGAGAGACCTGGTTGAGGGAGGTCACCGTGTTGCGGATGATGGGCAGCAGGGAATAGATCATGATTGCAAGGACCGCCGGAACGATGCCGAGACCGAGATGCATGGGCGCCAGCACCACAACCATGATACCGAACAGGGCCAGCGACGGGATGGTCATAAGAACACTGGATATGTAGATTACGACCTTGGCCACCCTGGGCCGATTCGCGATAGCGAACCCGATCGGGACGCTGATCAGAACCGACAGCGGTATGCTGATAACGACGATCTTCAGGTGCTGAAGAAATTTGGTAATGATCGTGGGGCCGAAGTATTCAAGATATGTTGAAATATCGATGACGCTGCTCCTTGTTTTAGTTTTTTAAGAAGACGCCGGAAGTAATTATCACTTTAACAGTTAGAATTATAATCTGTTTGGTTATATGTGTCAAATATTTTCGCATAACTGTTAGACCAATATAGTATATGAATTTATAAAATTAAATAATTTAGAGAAAAATACAGGTAAAATCCAGAGATAATGAGATTCTAACCCCTTCCTCGGATCATTACTTGCTATATAATATTAAGTAGTGTAAAATATAGGTGTCTAAATAAAATATTTTTCCGATGATTGACTATGCAACGTATTGATATAAAAGGTAAGTGCGGTTATAGTCTTCATAGTGGGGGAAAAAGTGAACCGTAATCGTGATATTAGTTATGATGTTCTGGTAACACTGCGCCAGATAATCCGCGCCACCGATATGCATTCCAAGCAGCTGGTGAAACGCTACGGTCTGACTGCGCCGCAGCTCATGGTGCTCAAGGAGATCATGGCGGACGAAGACATCAATATCGGCAAGGTAGCCAAGAAGGTGAGCCTCAGTCAGGCGACTGTGACCAATATCATCGATCGTCTGGAGGCCCGGGAAATGGTCACCCGTGAGCGCAGCAGAGAAGACAAGCGCAGGGTGATGGTACGGGTCACCGAGAAGACCCGGGATATTCTGAAACACAACCCCTCGGTCCTGCAGGAAGAGTTCCTCCATAAATTCAAGCAGCTCGAAGAATGGGAGCAGAACCTCATTCTCTCATCCATCCAGAGGATCGCCAAGATGATGGGCGCCGAGGACATCAAGATCACCCCCGAGATAGAACACCGATATATATAGCCAACTCGTTGATCTACGGGTTTATCATTTTCTGTTGCAAGACTCTGTTGGGAGAATAGATCTCCGTCCATGCGGAAATGTCCAGGTCCATGATATACAGGTGGGCGGTCTTCAGCCTGACCGGTTCCCCGGTCAACTCTTCGATGAGCTCCTCGAGGGACGGATTGTGTCCAACCAGGATAATGCTGTCCAGCTCCTCCGGCATACCTGCAATCATATCCAGGAGCTCCTCTCCTTCCGCAGCGTACATCTCTTCATGAACTTCGAGAGAGGTGTCGAATCCGGACTCCCGGATAAAAGTCTCGGCAGTGCTCAGCGCCCTGGCCGCCGGGGAGGTAAGCACGAGCTCGGGATGTCCGAACCCTGACGGGGCTTGTCTGGCCAGCGATGCGGCTGCATCCCGGCCTGCCGGACTGAGCTGCCGGTCGAAATCCGCGCTGCTGTGATGTTCCGCCTTGCCGTGCCGGAGTATACCTATTCGCTTCATACTGTATACTATATAGACTGTCCCGAAGCTTAGCGCATTTTTTGGGAAAATTTTTGAAAAAATATCAATTCTAAAAGCAGGACAGCGATAATTCTGTACACTTCGGAGTTATCTACGCTACAATGAACGGCGCCTGGAAGAGGATATTCCTGCGGAGGGGCACGAGGCTGTATATGAGGAAACACTTTAACACCGGCATATGTATCGCGGTACTTCTGCTTACGGCGGCCGCAGCGGCGGCTGTTCCGGTGGAGATAAAATACGCGGAAGGTTTTACCGTTGACAGATTCGACGGATACTCCCTTGTATCGGTCTCTTTTTCCGGGAGAGGTAAACGGTCCGAACCGATCAAATATGTCCTGATCGATACCCGCGGACTGACTTCACGGGAGACGGCGCAGGTCCGCGAACGTGCCCGGGCGGAACACCCGGATGTCTCCGGAACCCGGGTGATCGAGGTTCCCGTTGACCGCTGTATCCTCCTCTCAACAACATTTATTCCGCCTTTTTCCCGCTTTCAGGCCCTTGAGCGGATTGCGGGTGTGGACTACATGGATAACATCTATGACAGCGGAGTCCGTCAGCGGCTCCTGGAGAACGGGGCCGTCGTGGTCGGAAACGGTCCGGGTCTGGATCTGGAGTTGACAATTGAATCGCGTCCTCAGATCGTCATGGTGAACCTGATCGAGGGCGAGTGGAACACGGCCCCGAAGCTCGAGAAGGCGGGTATTACAGTGGTGGTGAACGGGGATTACCTGGAGAACAGCCCCCTCGGCAGGGCCGAGTGGATAAAATTCATCGCTCTCTTCCTGGGAAAAGAGGAGGAGGCCCGCAGCTGGTTCAGTGACATCGAGGAACGGTACCTTCATCTTGTCTCGGCTGTCGCAGATCGGGCGGGGCGCCCGCCATCGGTAGTTCTGAACATGCCTGCCGCCGGGAGGTGGGTGGTCCCCGGCGGCGAGGGGTACTTCGCCCGGTTCCTCGAGGATGCACGCGCCGACTATCTGTGGCGGCAGGCTGCCGGCACCCGCAGCCTGGTACTCGATGTGGAAACGGTGTTTGCCAGGGCGCTGACGGCCGATGTCTGGCTCCATCAGTACGGAGTGGGCAGTATCGATGAAATCGTACGGGCCGACAGCCGGCTCCGGGGCATGAAGGCGGTGAGGACCGGAAGGGTGGCCAATAACGATGCCCGCACGAACTCCGCCGGCAGCAACGACTTCTACGAGAGCGGTCCCTACCGCCCGGACATCATCCTGGCCGACCTGATCACCATCCTGCATCCGGTGACGGCCGGGGAGCTGCTCCCGGAACATCGATTGTACTACTACCGGTATCTCCAGTGAGAAGGGAAGTATGAAAAGCAGGTATGTCTTTTTACTGCTGATAAGCGCTGCGGTTCTTTTTTTTCTGCTGGATGTCCTCCTCGGCTCGGTAAACGTTCCCGTACGGGAGGCCCTGCGGATCATTCTGCGGCCGGGAAGCGTCACCGGTTCCGAAGGGGAAGCCTGGCGGACGATTCTCCTCCTCTTCCGTCTGCCGAGGGCTGTGACAGCCCTGGCAGCGGGGATCGGTCTCTCGATGGGCGGCCTCTTTATGCAGACCCTCTTCCGTAATCCCCTGGCGGGTCCTTCGGTCCTCGGGATAACCGCGGGGGCCAATCTCGGAGTTGCCGTGGTGGTCCTCATCATCGGGATGAGCGGCGTCGGTCAGTACGTTGGCGGCTTTTCAGCAGGTCTGAAGACATATATGGTGCTTGCGGCAGTTGGTGGGGCATCCGGAGTACTGCTGCTGATCCTTCTGATATCCCGCTTTACCGGATCGGTGACGGTCCTGCTGCTCTTCGGCCTGATGTGCGGCTATCTGGCCAACTCCCTCGTGACTCTGCTGATTCACTTCGCCGCGGCCGGACAGATTCAAGCCTACATTCAATGGACCTTCGGCAGCTTCGGCTCGACCACCTGGCAGGACATCCGAGTCTTTCTTCCGGCGGTAGCCGTTCTGGTGCTTGTATCCGTCTTTTTTTTCAAACCCCTGAATGCCCTTCTTCTGGGCGAGGAGTATGCCCGCAGCATGGGGGTTCATGTGAGGCGGATGCGTGTCGCGTTGATTGCCGTTACTTCGATACTGGCTGGTATGGTGACTGCATACTGCGGGCCGGTTACTTTTCTCGGTGTCGCGGTGCCCCACATTGCCCGGGGGGTAATGCGCACTTCGGACCACCGGAGGGTCCTCCCGGCGACCATGCTGATCGGGGGGGCGGCCGCACTCTGCGCCGATCTGATCAGCCATATGCCCGGGCAGCCGGGTGTCCTGCCTCTCAACGCCGTTACGGCGCTGCTCGGAGTCCCGGTGGTGATATGGGTCCTGGCCCGGAGAAAACAGAGGGCGGGGCTGGTATGAACGGGGATGAAATGCACGGGTCCGGTGTGAATGCGCCGATTCTTACAGTTAAAAAGCTAACAACCGGTTACCGCCACGGCGGACGGAGATCAAGGATTGTTTCCAGTGATCTTGATCTGGCGCTGCTGACCGGAGGGGTGACCGCTTTGATCGGGCCCAACGGCTGCGGCAAATCGACCCTCCTTCGTACGATTGCCGGTTTACAGCCGCCTCTTTCAGGCGAACTCTTCATGGACGGCCGCAGCTTCAGCGCTTACACTACCAGGGAAAGGGCCCGGCGGATCGCCGTGGTTCTAACCGGCAGAAGCATGCCCGGACATCTGACGGCGGGAAAGCTGGTACAGCTCGGCCGCTATCCGCACACCAATCTCTTCGACCGGCTTACAGACAAGGATCGAGGAACAGTAGAATGGGCCCTCGAGGCGTCAGGTGCGGCGGAGTTCAGGGAGCGGCCGGTTGACGAGCTGAGCGACGGCGAGCTCCAG
>JBNGED010000167.1:0-5714 GCA_049975605.1 Sediminispirochaetaceae bacterium
GTAATAGTACCCCAGAAGGTCTTCGGTGGCCTTCTCCCAGCTCCACTGCTGCGCGTTGCCATAGGCGCTTTCGCTCAGCGCTTCCAGTCGGCGGGGATCATCGAGAAGCGCCATGGTCTTGTCCACCAGATCATCGATGGAACCCGGCTCGTAGAGATAGCCGTTCACGCCGTCCTCGATGAGGTCGCGTACCCCCCCGGCATTGGCCGCGATAACAGGGGTGCCGGAGGCCATCGCTTCCAGAGCGACCAGCCCCAGGGTCTCGGTCTGAGAAGGAAAGATGAACAGATCAGCCGAGGCATAGGCCGAGGCCAGTTCTCGTCCCTGTAGAAATCCGGTGAACACCGTCGAAGTACCCTTGAACTGGGCCTCTATCCTGTCGCGTATCGGCCCGTCGCCCACAATGGCCGCCCGGACACCGGGATTACGCTCCAGAATGTAGCGGAGCATATGAATATCCTTCTCCGCGGCGATACGGCCGGCGTAGAGAATGAGGGGGTCCTCCGGATGTCCTTCGGTAAGCCGGCTCCGCATCTCTTCCGTGCGGCTCGCAGGGTCGAAGAACTGCACATCGACTCCGCGCCGCCAGAGTTCAACCGGCTCGATCCCGTTGTTGGCGAACTCTTTTATCATCTCCCTGGAAGTGCAGAAGTCGAACTTCGCCTCCCGGTGTACCGTGCGTACGAACCACCAGAACATACCGTCCAGGAAGGTCAGATTGTAATACTCGGTATACTTGGTGATGTGCAGATGATAACTGGTGATGAAGGGAATACCCCTCCTGCGGGCATACTGGAAGCCCCCGTATCCGAGCAGAAACGGATTGATCAGATGGATGAGATCGGGGGCGAAATCATCCACTTCCTTTGAAATCCTGGTACTCGGAAAACCGAGTTTGAAATCCGGATACATCGGCAGGCTGACCGCGGGGGCCCCGACCACTTTCGCCCCGTCGAACTCACTGCAGCCGCGGTCAGGGGCCGCGATGATGGTCCGATGCCCCATTGCGTGCAAGTTCCTGATGGTATGGGTCAGACGCGTCACGACACCGTCGACTTTCGGGAGGAAGGTTTCAGTAATAAAAGCAATCTTCATGGTATCCACCAGTCCGGTTTCGGTTAGTCAACCGAAACGTACTACCTTAATTGTAGTATGTAATAGAGTCTATCTCAACTCCGCCCGGATTTCCCTGTATGCTCTTCGAATCCGCCGGACCGCCCCAGCCCCGGTTCAAAAAAAGGAACGATTACAGTACACTCCTGTATATGACCAGAGAGAAGGCGCCCCGGAACCGCACCATCACCCTAACTCCCGAAGAGCAGCAGCTCTATCTCGACCGATGCCTGCGCGTCAATGGCGAGGCCGCAGTAGAACAGATCATCGGCCGGACCCTGTTCGGCGATTTCTGCGACATCTCCGGGCATCTGCCGAAGTCATTCGTGGACCTGCTCTTCATCGATCCTCCCTACAACCTCAACAAACAGTTCAACTCCAGCCGTTTCAGGCAGAAGAGCGCGCAGCAGTACGAAGAGCTCCTCGAAGGCTGGATCGAACGACTTGTACCCCTGCTCAAGCCGACTTCCTCGATCTACGTCTGCACCGACTGGCGCAGCACCGCTGAGGTAAAGACCGTCCTGGAGCGCCGCTTCATCATCCGGAACCGGATCGTGTGGGAGCGGGAAAAGGGCCGCGGTGCAAAGAACAACTGGAAAAACAGCACCGAGGACATCTGGTTCGCCACCGTGTCGGACGACTATTACTTCAACGTGGAAGCCGTGAAGCTGAAACGGCGGGTCCTGGCCCCCTACCGCGATCCCGCCGGCCGTCCCAAGGACTGGGACCGAACAGGTCTCGGCGACTTCCGGCTCACCCACCCCTCCAACATATGGACCGATATAACTGTCCCCTACTGGTCCATGCCGGAGAACACGGATCATCCCACTCAGAAGCCGGAAAAGCTGCTCGCCAAGATCATCCTGGCCAGCTCAAGAGAAGGGGACATAGTATTCGACCCGTTCGCCGGCGCCGGAACGGCTTCCGTAACCGCAAAGAAGCTTGGCCGCAGGTACTGCGGAATCGAACGGGACCCGCTCTACGCCGCCCTCGCGGAAAAACGGCTTGCACTGGCCGGGGAAGACGCGTCCATCCAGGGATTCCGGGAAGGGGTCTTCTGGGAGCGGAACAGCAGCAGGGGAAAATAGAGGAGTAAAAGCAAAATGAAAACACTGCTTATCAACGGCAGCCCGCGTGAGAAGGGTAACACTGCCGCAATTCTGGAAAAAATTGCCGAAGGACTTGCACAGGAGGGGATTGCAGCCGAGACGGTCCACCTTTCCGACTATGCCATCCATCCCTGCATCGGCTGCGAACGATGCCGCAGGGATAAGACCTGCACCCGGTTCTATGACGGCATGCATCTACTCTACAAAAAAATCGAGGACTCCCGGGGACTTATAGTCGGTTCCCCGGCTTACAACTACAACGTTACCCCATGGATGAAAGCCTTCATAGACCGGCTTTACCCGTACTACGACTTCGAGATCCCCAGGCCCGGTCCCTACCGCTCCATACTGCAGGATCAGAGCCGTAAAGCGGTGATAGTTGCCGTGGGTGAACAGAATGACGTCAAAGAACTCGGATACACCATCCCGGCCATGCGGGATCCGCTGAAGGCGCTCGGATACGAGATTGTCTCGGAGCTGCCGGTCACCGGTCACTTTGCCATGGGATCGGTCAAAAAAGACCCCGGCACTCTGGCAGCCGCCCTTGAAGCGGGGCATCAGCTTGCCCGTAGTTTGAACGAATAGCCCTGCGTCCTGCGCTGTCCGGTACGGCTTTCCTTTTCCATGCAGATCATTTATGCTTTACAGTATCACCAATAATGCTGAAAATTACCGTTTTGGAGGCACACTATGAGAAAAATTCCGCTGCTCGCCCTTGTACTGGGACTGGCTTTGACCGGCCCATTCTGTTTCGCCCAGTCCGCCGGCGGAGGAATTTCATTCTTCTTCCCCGAGTCGCTACTCGACGGCAGCGGCAGTGTCTCGAAGGAGGCGGGCCTCTCGACCAGTCTGGGAATCGGCGAGATGCTCTCCATCCCGGTCGGCTTCACCTCCAGGCTGCGGGGAATCTCGATCGGAATCAACGGAAGCTACGAATTCTGAGGCCCCGGCGACCGGGAGCGGGAGGCCGGGACAGGGTACAGCGGACCGGGGACAGCATGCCTCAGCCTGGCACCTGCGCTGGGGACGGATACAGTGATTCGGCCCCGGAGACAGGTACCGCGCCCTCCATCCATCTCTTTGAAAAAAAAGAATTTGAATGTAAGGGTGTTTTCGTAGTACTTTTGACGTGGAGGAACTTGAATGAATCAGAACAACAACAGGAAACAGGACCAGGGTAAGGACAACCAGCAGAACCAGAACTGGAAATTTCCCCAGGGAGGGTTCAATTTTTCCCGTTTCACATGGCTGATCGTAATCCTGCTCCTGTTACTGCCGTTTTTCAACATCCTGATGATGCAGCAGGAGACCAACGTCATCAGCTATACTCAGTTCAAATCACTGGTCCGTTCCGGGAATGTGGACCGGGTTGAGATGGAGAAGGACACAATCAACGGGACCCTCAAGAGCCAGACCAACGTGAGCGGCCAGGCGATCGTCCAGTTCGTCACCTATCTTCCCGCTACAGGCGACGACGAACTGCTGAATCTTCTGGAGCAGAACAACGTGACTCTGATCACCCATTCGGCCAACCGGCAGGGATTCTGGGAAGTCTTCGCCAATCTTCTCCCGCTGCTCCTCTTCGTCTGGCTCGGCATCTTCATGTGGCGCAGCATGCGCTCGAGGGGACAGAACCTCTTTTCCGTGGGAGAGAACAAGGCCAAGCTGTTCGACAAGACCAAGGTGCAGATCACCTTCGACGATGTAGCCGGTCTTGAATCCGCCAAGGAAGAGATCAGGGACATCGTCGATTACCTGAAGGACCCTGAAAAATACAAACGCCTGGGCGCCAGACCCAGCCGGGGCATACTCCTGGTCGGCCCTCCGGGGACCGGGAAAACCCTCATCGCGAGAGCGGTAGCCGGCGAGGCGGACGTGCCCTTCTACAGTACCAGCGGCTCGGACTTCATGGAGATGTTCGTGGGAGTCGGGGCGGCCCGGGTGCGGAACATGTTCAACGACGCCAAGAAGTCGGCCCCGAGCATCATTTTCATCGACGAGCTCGATTCCATCGGCCGCCACCGCGGCGCCGGCCTGGGAGGAGGACACGACGAACGCGAACAGACCCTCAACCAGCTGCTCTCCGAAATGGACGGTTTCGAACAGAACGAAAGCACCATAATCATCGCGGCTACCAACCGCCCGGACATCCTCGATCCGGCCCTCCGACGGCCGGGACGTTTCGACCGCGAGATCACCATCAATCTCCCCTCCCTGAAGGACAGGGAGTTCATTCTGAAGCTCCACGCGGAGAAGAAGCCCCTCGATAACTCGGTGGACCTCGACAAAGCCGCGCGCGGCACACCGGGATTCAGCGGGGCGGACCTCGAGAACCTCCTCAACATCGCCGCCCAGGTCGCCGCACGGAAAGGCAAGGACAAGATCGGGGAGCAGGACCTGGAGGACGCCCGGGACACGGTCCTGATGGGACTCAAGCGGACCGGCATCACCCTCACCGACGATGAGAAGAAGATGATCGCCTACCACGAGGCCGGACACACCCTTGTGGCGCACGAGCTTCCGAACAGCGACCCCATCCACAAGGTGACCATCATCCCCCGGGGCATGGCCATGGGAGTAACCCAGCAGCTGCCCAAAGAGGACCGCTACGTCTACCGCAAGGAGCAGCTCGAAGACCGGATATCGGTGCTTCTCGGCGGACGGGTCGCCGAAGACATCGTCTTCAAGACCAAGACCACCGGAGCGGAGAACGATCTCGACCAGGCCTCCAGGCTGGCCCGGAAGATGATCTCTGCATGGGGCATGAGTGACAAGCTCGGCCACACCCATCTGGAGGACGAAAGGGGCAATATCTTCCTCGGCGAGGAGCTCTCCCGGGGCAAGCAGTACAGTGAGGAGACCGCCCGCCTGGTTGACCAGGAGATCAAGACCCTGATCGACCGGGCTTTCGAACGCGCCTCCGCCCTGGTGAAGGAGAAGCGCAAGGCTCTCGACAAGCTGGCCGATGCCTTGATGGAGAAGGAAGAAATCAACGGCGAAGAGGTCGACCAAATCATCGCTTCCGCGATGGCCTGAGCCTGACGGCCCGCCGGTACAAGCCGCCGGCGGACCGATCTTCGATCTGAACCGCCGGCAGTGGTACCGGTAAGGCATGGCGCTCCCGCGAGGGGGCGCTTTTTTTCAGGAAAAAAAGGCCCCGGCGAACTACTTCGCCGGGGCTGCAGAGAAACGGGTCACTTTATATAATCACTTCAGGCCGCGGGGGCTTTCCCCCACTTGGCCATATCGAGCTGATCTTCGCTCTTGGCAACGATGGTGGTTCCTGCCATGTCTCCGGTCACGTTGATTGCGGTCCGGCCCATGTCGAGGATCGCGTCGATACCGAGGATCATGGCATAGGCGGCGGCGACAGCCGAACCTTGTTCAACGGGCATACCGACCGAGTTCAATACCATCAGGAGCATGATGGCTCCCGCGCCGGGAACTCCGGCGGTACCGATGGATGCCAGGACCGCGGTGATGATGACGGTG
>JBNGED010000168.1:0-5695 GCA_049975605.1 Sediminispirochaetaceae bacterium
GTTGAGTACAGCCCGGAGGCCGAAGAGAAACTCGATAAGATTCAGGCGGATCCCCGGCTGGCGAAGATGGGCACCTGTATGGTCAAGACCCAGCTGAGTCTCTCCCACGATCCGGATGTGAAGGGCCGGCCGAAGGGCTGGACACTGCCGGTGAGAGATATTCTGCTCTATCCGGGGGCCGAACTGGTGGTCCCGGTTGCCGGCGGAATCAAACTCATGCCGGGAACCGCATCGGATCCCGCCTTCCGTAGGATCGACGTGGATACGGATACCGGCGCGGTGACGGGACTTTTTTAGCCGGAATTCACTTGTAACAGCATAAATGTCTCATTATTTTAACAACTCCTCTTCACAAAAAAGTTGTTTCAATATATAAACAAATTTAACTCTTTTTTTGAGAGGGGTATTGACAGAATCTGTTTTTTATTTAACATTATGTTATAAATAAAACATAATGTTTTGTTTAGATACTTTTTTTGAGGTGTTGTATGGAACGTGTACCAATCGCAATTTTAGGAGCAACTGGAACGGTGGGGCAGAAGTTCATCACTCTGCTGCACGATCATCCCTACTTCAGGATCCACGAACTCGTGGCATCCCCCCGGAACGCGGGTAAGACATACCGCGAGGCATGCATGTGGAAACAGAACATGCCGATCCCTGAAGACATAGCCGATATCACCATCACAACAACCGACACACCTCTCACTAGCACTATCCTGTTCTCCGGCCTCGACTCATCGGTGGCCGGGGAGGTCGAACGGCGTTATGCCGAAGAAGGCCACATCATTATCAGTAATTCGAAGAACTACCGGATGGACCCCCGGGTCCCGCTTGTAATTCCTGAAATAAACCCGGACCATTTCGCCCTTCTGGCCGAACAGGAGTGGCCGGGGGCCGTCATAACCAATTCCAACTGTTCGACAATGTTCCTGGCAATGGCGCTGGCGCCCATCGAGGAGACCTTCGGACTCACTGCAGTACAGGTCACCACAATGCAGGCGATCTCCGGCGCCGGATACCCCGGCGTCCCCTCCTACGATATCATCGGCAACGTCGTTCCCTACATCGGCGGTGAAGAGGAGAAGATGGAGACCGAGACACAGAAGATCCTCGGCACCCTGACGGGGAACCGGGTGGAGAACGCTTCGTTCCCGGTCAGCGCCCAGTGCAACCGGGTCCCGGTGGTGGACGGTCACACGGAGACGCTCTCAATTGCCTTGCGGGAAAAGGCGTCCCCGGACGAAATACGGAGGGTCATGCGGGCTTTCCGCGGAATGCCGCAGAAGCTCCAGCTTCCTTCCGCACCCAGGAACCCCCTGATCGTCGTCGATGAGCCCGACCGGCCCCAGCCGGCCCGTGACGTATGGCTGGAGAACGGTATGTCCACCATCATCGGGCGCGTACGGGAGTGCCCAGTCCTCGACATCCGTATGGTGATCCTCGGACACAACACCATCCGCGGCGCAGCCGGGGCGGCAGTACTGAACGGCGAGGCTATCTACAAACTCGGACTTCTGGGAGACAATCCCTGTGGAGGCATCGATGTTGCGCTGATGAAGAGACGGGCGGCGGCCCTCCATGAGACCCACGAGGTCATCTGTCAGTCTTCCGGTAATTGAAAAAATATAAGCCCGGCGTGAACGTTCACGCCGGGCTTTTTTTTATCCAGAATTCTCAGACAGGCCCGCTTCAGGAATCTTCGGATTCTTCCCGCAGTTTGAACCTCTCGATCTGACTGTCCATGTTCTTTACGAACTCCCGGTTCCGTTCCGACAGTTCATTCACATGCTGTACGGCCCTGTCGATCTCGGCGGTACCCTGAGAGATCTCTTCGATACTCTGCTTCACCTCGTTGGCCCCCTGCAGGATATTCTGCATCTCCTGCAGAATCACCTGACTGCCGGCGCGCATCTCGGTGGAACCGCTCTTGACCTCGCTGGTAATGTCGGTTATCTGGGTAAGCGCCTGGAGGACCTGGCTGCTCCCCGCACTCTGCTCCTCCATGCTGCTCTTTATCTCGCTGCTCAGGTTCATCACCTTGCCGATCCGTTCTTCCACCACGTCGAAGGATTTTTCCAGCGAAGAGGATGATCCAACGAGATTGTCCATCAGCGCCTTCAGTTCCTTGAGAAAAACGGCGCTCTCCTTCGACTTCCCTGCCGTATTTTCAGCCAATTTCCGAATTTCATCGGCCACCACGGCAAATCCGCGTCCTGCGTCACCCGCATGGGCGGCCTCTATTGCCGCGTTCATTGCCAGGAGGTTCGTCTGACTGGCGATCCCGGCGATCAGAGTGTTCGTCTCGAGAAGAGCGTCGGATTTGGCGGCGATCTTCTTGACCGAATCGTTGGTCTCGTTGACCACTTCCCTCCCCTGACGCGAGGCGTATTCCAGCGACTGAAGGCTCTCCTCCATGAAGCCGACATTCTGACTCACCGATTTTATATTGGAAACCATCTGTTCGACCGAAGCCGAAGACTCACTCACGCTCGATGACTGTGATTCGATCATTTCATCGAGAGACCCGATGCTCCTGTCGATCTCCTCCAGGGAGGCCGAAGATTCATTGATACTCGCCGATAACTCGAGGATCCTGGTCTTGATGCTCTCGACATGTTCGCTTATCTGACTTACCTCCCGGGCAGTCTCCTCCATGTTCGATGAAAGCTCGAGACCGGTCCGGTTCAGATTCTCTCCCGAGTCTCTGACCTCGGAGAGCATTCTGTGAAGCGAACCGGTTACATTGTTGAGCTGGTTCCCGATCTGTCCGATCTCGTCCCGGACCTTCAGGTATACGTTCTCGGTGAAATCACCGGCCGCTATTCTGTCCGAAAACACATGAATCTTCTCGATTCTTTTTATAATCCGGGCGGAAAAGGATAGGGCGATCAGAATTGATAAGATGACCCCGGCCAGAACGGCCCCGATCAGTATCATTGTGCTGAACTCAACCACCCGTTCCATCTCCGCCAGGCTCCTGGTAACATCAAGTCTGATGGATGCCTCGAGAGCTTCGCTCTCGTACATCATCTGGGTGAACAGCCGGTCGAAGGCTTCGTAGGTGGCCTCCGATCCGCTTTCCCTGTTCCTGGCGGATACCAGCCTCAGCTCGAGAATGTGTTCAAACCGGACCAGACTCGACAGGAGACTTTCCAGGTCGCTGCGCAGTTCCGGCTTCTCAATCGCCGTGAGGTTGTACTCATCAATAGTGCCGCCTTCCAGAAGCGCCTGGACATAGAACTCGGACTTTTTTACGAGGCTCTTGACTTCATCTATGGAATCGATACTTTCAACTCCCGAGAAGATCCTCTCGATCTGCAGGTTGGCCTTGGTCAGGGTGAGCAGGAAATCCTTCATCACGTCGGCACGCGGAGTGGTTACGGTTGATACCTTGAAGGCCGCGCTGTAAAGGGTCCGAATCTGCATAAATCCTACAACGCCGCTGAACACGACGATTATCACTATCACGCCGAATGCGGACAGCATCTTCCCACGCAGCTTCATACTTTCTTCCTCCTTCCATGATTATATCAAAATACTCGAATTCTACAAGCTATCTGACAGACCGCAGTCTGAACTCTGACCGGCTCCTTCTTACTCCCCCCGCTCAGCCTCCCGCTCCGGCTATAAAAAAAGGCTGCCGGCAAAAGCCGGCAGCCTGGAGTGTCAGTCAATACATGGAACTAGTATCCCATGTCGAGCATCGCATCGGCGACTTTCTTGAAGCCGGCGATATTGGCGCCCTTCACATAGTTGATGTAGCCGTTCTCGGCACCTTCACTGATACAGGCTTCATGGATGTTCTTCATGATCATCTTGAGCTTCTCATCCACTTCGGCAGCTTCCCATGAGAGCTTCATCGAGTTCTGCGACATTTCGAGACCAGATACCGCCACGCCGCCGGCGTTGGCAGCCTTGCCCGGCGCGAAGGGGATATGTTTTTCAATGAAGAGGTCCATCGCGTCGGCGGTGCAGCCCATGTTGGAGGTCTCAACAACGTACTTTACACCATTGGCGATCAGCTTCTTGGCGTCCTCGCCGTTGAGTTCGTTCTGAATGGCGCAGGGGAAGGCCATGTCGACCTTTACGTCCCAGGGCTTGGCATTGGGGACGAACTTCGCGCCGAACTTCTCGGCATAGGGGGCCACTATATCGTTGTTGCTTGCACGCAGCTGGAGCATGTAGTCCCACTTCTCCTGGGTGTTCACACCCTCTTCGTCAAAGATATACCCGTCCGGTCCTGAGATGGTGACGACCTTGGCGCCGAGCTGAGTAGCCTTCATACAGGCGCCCCAGGCCACGTTCCCAAAACCGCTGACAGCGACCCGCTTCCCTTTGAGGGTATCGTTGTGCGCTTCCACCATGTTCTCGGCAAAATAAAGCGAACCGAAGCCGGTTGCTTCCGGCCGTATGAGTGAACCGCCCCAGTTGCGGCCCTTACCGGTCAGAACGCCGGTATTCTCGATCTGCAGCCGCTTGTACTGGCCGTAGAGGAAGCCGATCTCCCGTCCGCCCACGCCGATATCACCGGCGGGAACATCGGTCTCGGGACCTATGTAGCGGTGGAGTTCGGTCATGAAGGACCGGCAGAATCTCATGATCTCATTGTCGGACTTGCCCTTCGGGTTGAAATCGGAACCTCCCTTAGCGCCGCCCATGGGCAGGGTAGTCAGGCTGTTCTTGAACATCTGCTCGAAACCGAGGAACTTCAATCCGCCGAGGGTCACGCTCGGGTGGAACCGCAGGCCTCCCTTGTAGGGGCCTATGGCGTTGTTGAACTGCACCCGGTAGGCGCGGTTGACCTGGACCTGTCCGTTATCGTCTTCCCATTCCACCTTGAACTGAATGACCCGGTCGGGTTCGGTAATCCTTTCAAGGATCTTTCCGTTCAGATAGGCGGGATTCTCGTTCACCACATCGATTACCGACATGATAACTTCCCGTGCAGCCTGAATGAATTCAGGCTCGGCGGGATTCTTCCGTTCGAGCTCCGCCATGAATTGATCTAAATTATACATCTCATCCTCCGTCAAAATGATAGTATACCGGTAAAATTTGTACCATTACTCTATATCGAATTCAGTTCAACGTCAAGTTTATTTCCGCATCATTAATTATATTTTTTTGCTTATCATCAATTTTTGTATTCAAAATCTATTATTTACTCAATCATTAAAAAATATTTTTAATATGTTCAATTATCTCAGCAATTTTCAGCATATTTTGATTCGGTTTTCAATATGTTATACTATAGTGTAAGACCACCATTCCGGAGAGACCTATGTACGAGCAGCTCTACTCCTCTACAGAACGATACTATTTCAAGGAGACCCCCTTCCAGCAGCTGATGGCCAACCGCATCGGTGATATCCTGCTGGTATGCAGTGAATACGACAAGTTCATGCTCGAGGAGGACGGCCGCATAGACGAGCTCCTCTTCCAGGAGTACGTCTCCCTGAATCTGCGGTATCCGCCGAAGTTCACTCAGGTCTCCACGGCACAGGACGCCTTTCAGAAGCTGTCGCAGAAGTCCTTCGACCTGATCATCACGATGCTCAACATCGGCGATATCAATGCCATCGACCTGGCCAAGAAAATCAAACAGACCTACCCCTCCAAACCCATCATCGTCCTGACCCCGCTCTCGACCAGGGAGACGATGGTGAAGCTGCGCAACACGGACCTCAGTTCG
>JBNGED010000169.1:0-5688 GCA_049975605.1 Sediminispirochaetaceae bacterium
TGCCGGGGGTAACCCCTGCGATGATCTTCGTTCCCATCTCCTGCATGTGCTTCGTCCAGTAGGAGCCTTCCTTGCCGGTGATGCCCTGGATGAGGACACGGGTTGATGTGTCGATGAAAATACTCATGCCGCGCCTCCCTTGGCTATGGATACCGCTTCCCGGACCGCTTCCTCGGTGTCGAAAATAGGCTTGAGTCCGGCCTTTTCCAGGATCTCAACCGCCCGGTCCTCGTTGGTCCCGCGGATGCAGGTGACGATGGGACGGTCGGGGCGGAGCTTCCCGATGGCTTCGACGATCCCTTCGGCCATCACGTCCGCCCGGGCGATGGTACCGAAGGTCACTACCAGGATCACTTTGGATGGGTTCTTCAGACAGAGCTCCATGGCCCTGACTGCCCGGCGGTAATTGGGGCCGCCGAACTCCAGATAGTTGGCCACCGAGCCGCCTTCGTAGTTGATCAGGTCGTAGACGGTGGTGGTCAGGCCGGCGCCGGCGCACATCAGGCCGATGTCGCCGTGGAACTGCAGGTAGGGGATTCCGTCGAGGGCCGCCTCGTACTCCGCGTCGCTGCTGAAGTGCTCCCTGGTGAGCTGATACTCCTTCTGGCGGAAGGAGGCATTGTCGTCGATGGCGAGTTTGGCATCCCCGGCGACAACGTTCCCGTCCTTCGTTATGAAGAGGGGATTTATCTCCGCCAGTTCGGCGTCGTAATTGGAAAAAACCTGATAAAGCGCCAGCAGGATTTTAACCGTCTGCTTGGCGATGTCTCCGGCGAGTCCCATGTCGTAGACGACGCTGCGGGCGCGGAAGGCTTCGAGTCCCCGGCTGAGGTCGAATTTTTCACGTATCAGGGCTTGCGGCTTCTCCTTCGCCAGGGTCTCGATCTCCACGCCCCCTTCGGCGCAGGCGATGATCATCCCCCGCGCCTCCACCGGGTCGATGGTGATGGAGAGGTAGAGTTCCGTCTCGATATCGACGGCCTCTTCGATGAGGAGGATTCGGACCCCTTCAGGCCGGGAAAAAAGATCGGAAGCGACGGCCGCGGCCTCTTCCTTCGTCTGCACGACCCTGATGAGGCCCGCCTTGCCGCGGCCGCCCTGCAGGAGCTGCGACTTCAGCACGCAGGGGAAGCCGATCTCCGCCGCCGCGGCCGAAGCTTCTTCAACGGTACGGGCCTGACGGCTTCCGGGGACCGGAATGCCTGCGGCCGCGAAGACCTCCTTGGCCTGGTATTCGAAGAGCTTCATGCCCGGCCTCCTGCGATTCCATGACCGCGCACGCCCTGTTGGCCGGAGCCGCTTCCAACGCTGCCCCTGGTTTCGGATGCGCCGGCACCTTTACCATCTGGCCCCCCCCGGCGCTGCCAGAAGTCTCCCCACATCTCCTCGTCCGAAGGCTTCTTCGGCGGAAAGGGTTCCGAGACCCAGGTGATGTTGAGAAAGTGCTTGTAGTAGATGTTCTCGGTGGTGATATTGCCGCCCCAGGTGCCGCAGCCTAGGGTCACGGTGGAGGGCATACCGTTGAAAAAGTTGCCGCCGTTGGCCGGGGCTTGAGGCTGTCTGACCATGATCCGGCTGGTGTGCATTTCCAGACTCATCTGTTCGATGTAATCCTGCTTGAAGGTGTGTATACCGCAGGAGTGGCCCCGTCCGGCGTTGTCGGTCACCGCCTTCAGCAGGTCCAGTCCATCCCGGAACGTATCGTACGAGTAGAGGGTCAGGACGGGAGAGAGTTTTTCTCCTGCGAAACGGTCCTCCTCGACGGGCAGGGATCCTTCGACCAGGAGGATCCTCGTGTCATCGGGGACTTCGAGCCCTGCGTCGGCGGCGATCCTGAGGGCCGACTGAGCAATGATCTTCGGATTGATGGTGACGTGTCCCTTCTTGTTCGGCCGCCACATCCACGCCTCGAGCTTCTTGAGTTCATCCGGGCTGCAGAGGTGGGCCCCGCGCTGCTTGAACTCTTCGATTGACCTCTCATAGACAGACTTCTGAATAATGACCGAGTTCTCGCTGGAACAGCTGGTGGCATAGTCGAAGACCTTGCTGATCGAGATCTTCTCCACCGCGTCGGCGACGTCGGCGTCTTCGGCGATGATCTGCACCGAGTTGCCGGGGCCGACGCCGTATGCCGGGGTCCCGCTGGAGTAAGCCGCCTTTACCATGGCTCCTCCGCCGGTAGCGAGGACGATATCGACCTGCTTCATCAGCTCGGCGGTGAGTTCGATGGATGGTTCTTCGATGATCTGGATGAGGTCTTCGGGAGCGCCGACTTTTTTCAGTCCCTTTCGCATGTAATCCACGGCGAGCCTGGATGCATTCTTTGCCTTGGGATGGGGAGCGAAGATGACTGCATTTCGTCCCTTGAGGACCGTGACCGCGTTGCTGCCGGGGGTCGCGGTGGGGTTTGTCACCGGGGTGAGCGCGCCCACCACTCCTACAGGTTTGGCGTACTTCTTAATCTTCTTTTCCCTGTCTTCCTCGATGAGACCCACGGATTTGGCACCCTTGATGTCGGCGATTACGCCGAGGATTTTCCCCTTGTGTTTCCTGATCTTGTCCTCGACGTTGCCCATGCCGGTCTCTTCCACCGCCAGTTCCGCCAGCTGCTTGATGTTGGCGTCTTCGTATACCTCCCAGCCTATCGCCAGGCAGACGTCGTCGATCTGCTGCTGCGTATAATCGGCGACCTGTTCCTGTGCGGTTCGCGCCCTGCCGACCAGTCCGGCGATATACTTCCGTTCCTGTTCACTCACTGCCATATGCTGCTCCTTTAGGCGGCCGAACGAATTCCGCTTCGAACGGCCGATCCCGTCGGTCTTTATCTAAAATTTTCCTTCTCTATTTCAACTACCTGATTGAAGGCGTTGGTCAGAAAATCCTTCTTGAACTCCATTTTCTGGGTGAACTCCATCGACAGCCAGCCGTCGACGATCTGGGTGCCGAGAAAGGGAGCGGTGATCCATCCGCCCATGGTGAGGACATTGGCGTTGTTGATGATCTTCCCCCTTTCAGCCGAGAAGACTCCGTCGGCAACTACCGCGTACACACCCTTGTGTTTATTGGCCACGATGGCCATCCCCTGGCCGGTGCCGCAGATGAGAATGCCCTTGTCCGCTTCGCCGCGCTGGATGGCTTTGGCCACCTTCGGGGCCTGGACAACATAGGGCTGGGGATTTTCCTCCGAGTCGATACCGAAGTCGATGATTTCGATGTCCTCTCTCTTCTGCAGGTGCTCCTTCACAGCCTGCTTGAGGGGGAATCCTGAAAGGTCCGATGCGATCGCAATTCTTATCATATATAATCTCCTCCTGTAAAATATCTGGTAAAAATGGGCGGGTCCGGCACCGGCAGCGGCGGGCCGGCACCGGCAGCCGGCGCCGGTAGCAGATAGCCGTGACTGCCGCCGATAGCCGTGGCTGCCGCCGGGGTCGGTATACGGTGCCCGTCGCCGCCGGCTCCCTCAGTTCTTCATATTCGCCTTTTTCTTCAGCACTTCCCGGGCCTTCGCCGCAATATCGGCGGCGGTAAGACCGTAATCCTTCTTGAGAAAATCAAGGGTCCCGACCTGGCCGAACTCGTCCTGGATGCCGATCCGTCCGAGGAGAGCGGGGTGGTCTTCGGCGAGGACTTCGGCAACCGCCGAGCCGAGAAAATTCACCACCTGGTGATTCTCACAGGTTACGAAAGCCCCGGTTTTACGTGCATACTCGACGATCAGTTCTCTGTCGATGGGTTTGACCGTGTGCATGTCGATCACCGCGGCGGAGATTCCCTCCTTCTCGAGTTCGGCGGCCGCTGCGAGGGCCTCCGGCACCATGACGAAGCCGGTCGCCACGAGGGTGACGTCGTTCCCGTCCCGCAGGACCATGCCCTTCCCCAGTTCGAACTCGGTATCATCGCTGTAGATCTCCTGGCCCCCCTTGCGGTGCAGGCGCATGTAGGTACAGCCCTGGTGCTCGGCGGCTTTACGAACCAGCTTGCGCAGGGAGATGTTATCGCAGGGCTCAAAGACCGTCAGTTTGGGAATATTCCGCATGAGGCCTCCGTCCTCGAAGGACATGTGGGTCCCGCCGTTGAAGGTTGCCGTGACGCCGGGGTCGGTCCCCACCAGCTTCACATTCAGCCGGGCGTAGTTGGCGGAGATGAAGAACTGGTCGTAAGCTTTGCGGGAAGCAAAGGGGGTGAAGGAGGCGGCGAAGGGAATCTTTCCCACTGAGCTGAGTCCCGCCGCGGTTCCGGCCATGTTGGCTTCGGCGACTCCCATGTCGAAGGCCCGTTCGGGGTACTTTTTCTTGAAGGGGACTGTTCCGCTGGCATTCATCAGGTCGGCCTCGAGAATCACGATCCGCTCGTTTTCGGCCGCCAGTTCGATCAGGGTGTCGTTGTAGGTAGCGCGCATATCCTGTGTTTTTTCCATTATCTTTCTCCTCCCGCCTCTTTCTCAAGAATGGCGATAGCCTCCTTCGCCGTCTCATAGGTGAAGGGCATGTTGTGGTTCGACAGCTTCGCTTCGGCGAAGAATGCCCCCTTGCCCTTGATGGTGTCCATGATGATCATGGTCGGCCGGCAGGGTTCCTGTTTGGCCTTACGGATGGCCCGGTCGAGGGCGGGAAAACTGTGGCCGTCCACCCGCAGCACGTTCCAGCCGAACCCGACCCACTTGGCATTCAGATCGTCGAGGTCCATAATGTCCGAGGTATATCCGTCGATCTGCATCTTGTTGTAGTCGGTGAAGGCGATGATGTTGTTCAGCTTGAAGTGTGAGGCGCTCATTGCTGCTTCCCAGACCTGACCTTCATTGCTCTCTCCGTCGCCGATGATGACGTAGACTTTACTGTCGATCCCGTCGAGTCGGTGGCCGAGGGCCTTGCCGACGGCGGTGGAGAGCCCCTGGCCGAGGGACCCGGCGGTCATGTCGATCCCGGGTGTCCGGACCATATCCGCATGACTCGGCAGACGGGTGCCCCCCACGTTGAGGGTGTGAAGCCAGTCAACGGGAAAGTAGCCCTTGTCGGCCAGCACGCTGTAGAGGGCCGGTCCGGCGTGCCCCTTGGAGAGGACCAGCTGGTCCCGGTCCTTTTTCCCCGGCTCCTTCGGATCGATATTCATGTGCCGGTAGTAGAGGATGGTCAGCGCTTCGATTATCGAAAGCGCCCCCCCGATATGTCCCACCCCGAGATACCCTATCTGGTCGATGGTGAGAATCCGTAATCTCCTTGCCGTATCCTTCAAATCCTGCAAGGTTTGTTCGTCCATGTAGCGCTCCTTGTTCAATCTGATAATTATTTACTTCCTGAAAATAAATATAAAACAGGATCCTGTTTTTTGCAAGAGACCGGACTGCTGCTGCCGTAAAAATACCGGCTAAAAAAACTCTGTACAGTTTGGAAAAGCTCTGATACCATTGCGGGTAAGGTAGTTTTTTAAAGAAAGAAATGAAATATGATCGGTGAACCGCTGCGCGGGAATGACGTCCGCAAGAAAAATGAACAACTCGTCCTCCGGATAATACACAAAAGCGAAGGTATCAGCCAGTCCGAAGTGGTGCAGATGACCGGCCTGAAACCCCCGACGGTGTTCCGAATTTTTTCCGGCCTGGAGGAGAGCGGGCTGATAGAGATCGTGGAAAAACCGCCCGAACCGGCGGAGCGCAAGGGGCGGAGACCGGTCTACTACGGCATCAAT
>JBNGED010000170.1:0-5175 GCA_049975605.1 Sediminispirochaetaceae bacterium
GATCCGCACCGCCTGATCGTTATCTCCGGATCTGCGGAGACAGTAGACCAGAGGCTTGAGGTATTCCTCCTTCTCCGGTTCCTGGCGGAGAAGCTGCCGGTAGATGACGGCCGCACGGCTGAACTCGCCGGTTCTCCGGTAGGAGATAGCCATTATTCGGTTGAACCAGTGGGTGTCATCTATGAACGGCAGTATAGTCTCGATCTGTTCGATGGTCTCTGCGTACTTTTCGAGCTGGAAAAGGTATCGGATATAGCGCCGGTTGATTGATGCGTCCCGCGGATGAAGCTGCAGGTACTGTTGATAGAAACCCTCAAGCTCCTCTATCTCGATATAATCGGAGAGGAGGATGAGGTTCTTCAGTGATTCTGCATGTTCAGGGGACAGAAAGAGGGCCTTCCTGTACCACTTCTCGGCATACCGGTAGGAACCGTCCCTCAGATAGGTATCCGCCAGGGCATGCAGCAGGTGGGGGTCCGGTCCGAAATGCCGGATCTCACCGGAAAGCTCTTCGATAAAAGAGGAAGGCTCAATATCCATTCGGCTGCGGCAGAGAACGCGGTAGTACCTGGCGGATTGATTGTGCGGGTCGGTTTTCAGTATCAGGTTCAGATGCCGTTCCATACTGGAATATTCGCGGCTTTGCCACCAGATCATCGCAAGGCCGAAATGGGCGTGAATGTTGAAAGGGTCCTGTTCAATAGCTCTCGTATAGTGATTAACCGACCAGTCGGGATGATCGAGCTCACGGCAGCATTCGGCGACGACGAGCCGTACGGGAATATTGTTTCGGTCCTGTTTCAGCAGTTCCAGGCCGTGAGCCAGAGCCTTCGAATAATCCCCTCTATGGAGGTACTGAAGAACCAGAGCGTGTTCGGTCTCCTCGGTATTCAGCAGAGGGGAGTTGGGAGCATACTGCTCCAATAGCTGTAGAAGCCGGCGGCCGCGGTCCTCTTTGCCGAGCTGAATGTTGAGGACGGCGGTACGGTAGAGAATAAGTTCGTCCTGAGGGGATAAACGCAGGGCTTCTTCGTACGCTTCAAGGGCTGACTCCAGATTACCGGTACTCCGGTATATCATCCCCAGATAGAGGTACAGGATAATGTCTTTCACATCCTGCTGGAGCAGGAATTCGAAAACCTCACGGGAGTAGCCGTAATCCCCCTGCTGAAAATGACTGATACCGCTCACGAGCAGCGCATTCAGATATCCGCTGTACAGCGAAGGGTTGGCCGGATTCGCTTCCACTGCCTCTGCGAGAAGGTCCGAGGCTTCATCCGCCTTTTTCAGCTTGAGGAAGGCATACGCCAGCAGGACCCTGGAATGGGAAAAATCAGGCTTCAGACGAAGGGCCTGCTGCAGTTGGCGGGCCGCCGATGGAAAAACTCCTGCAGAGAGGAAAGAACGGCCGAGGAAGAAATGTCCCGCAGCAGAATCCGGATGCAGCTCGACGAACTGACGGAGGGAGTCGATAGCCCGGGAAAATTCGCCGAGTGCGTGATAGCTCCTTCCCAGGTAAAGAAGCGCCTCGGTGTGTCCGTTCTGTGATGAGGCGATCCGCTGGAGAATGGGAATGGCTTCCCTGTAGCGGCGCTGACGGCCAAGTGAAATGGCATGTTCGAGCAAGGATGTATCACCCGATCTGGTCATGGTATAATGCTACTCACAGTGGGTACTTTTTTCCAGCAGTTTGAAGGATTAAATTGACAAATAGGTCTTTTTCTGTAAACATTACCGCTGTTTGGAGGCTTATATGAAGGTAGTAGTAGTAGGAGCCCAGTGGGGCGACGAAGGTAAAGGAAAGATTGTTGATTATCTGGCTGAACAGGCCGAACTGGTAGTACGTTACTCGGGCGGCGCCAATGCCGGACATACTGTAGTACACCAGGGGAATACGTACAAGCTGCATCTGATACCATCAGGAATAGTATATTCCGGCAAGCGTGTCGTTCTCGGATCGGGAATGGTAATCGATCCGGAGGCGCTCTTTACGGAACTCAAGACCCTTGAAGATCAGGGGATCAGCTGGGAAGGGAGGACTTTCATATCCGACCGGGCCCATCTCGTACTGCCGGAATATAAGCAGATCGACAAGAAGATGGACAGCACCCGCCGGAATCCGATCGGAACTACCGGGAGAGGCATTGGAATCGCCTATTCCCAGAAGGCCAACCGTGACGGTATTCGGGTTGCAGACCTGGACGACGATGATTTTCTACCATCCCTCAGACCCGAAGAGAAGAAATTCCTTGATCCGTATATTGAAAGAATCCGATCCATGAGCATTAACCTCGCGGATTTCATGGAAGGCTATGATAAGGAGTGGATCCTTTACGAGGGGGCGCAGGGCGTGCTCCTGGATCTGGATCTAGGGACCTATCCGTTCGTCTCGTCCGGCAGTTCAGCCGCGGCAGGTGCCGCTCCCGGAGGAGCAATTGGCCCCCGTGAGATCGACCGCGTGCTCGGCGTTTTCAAGGCATATTCAACCAGAGTGGGGAACGGCCCCTTTCCGACGGAGTTCACCGCAGAACGCGATGGAGATCTGGGAGATCAAATCAGGGAAATCGGGCACGAATATGGTGTGACCACGGGCCGTCCACGGAGGTGCGGGTATCTCGACCTGGTGGCGCTCAGGTACGCCTGCAGGACCAACTCGATAGATTCCCTCGTGCTGACTCATCCGGATGTATACGATGATTTTGATGAGATATCGGTATGTGTAGCCTATGAGATCGACGGAAAGGAAACAAGCGCCTTTCCTTCTTCGAGCAGAAGGCTTGAAAGGGCAAGACCGGTTCTGAAGAAGTTCAAAGGCTGGAATACAAAGATAAGCGGTGCCAGGACGTACGACGATCTTCCCGAGGATACCCGCAATTACATCGCCTTCATCGAAGAGTACACGGGTACCGAGGTCGGAATCGTATCGGTGGGACCGGACCGGAGTCAAACCTTTATACGGACCGCAATCTGGGATTGAGACCGCGCAGTACGGTCACAGTCCCCTTCTATGCGGCAACGAACTCCACGGTGAAGCCGGGGAACTGTTTTTCCAGTTCCTCCTTCACCTTGCGTTCGATGGTATTTTCGATTGCCAGGGAGATACCGACGCAGGTTACACAGGCCGGACGGTGACTCTGGAATTCCACGAACACGTAGATCCTCCGCTGTTCTTCATTGTAACGGAATTTCTTTACCACCCCGAAGTCCGAAATGGGCAGGTTGCTTTCAGGGTCCCTGACGTCCTGAAGGACCTGGTCGAATTTTTCCTGAATACTCTTTTCCAACTGTTCACTCCTCGTATATCCATATTCTACGGTATAGATAGTTCAGATTTCCATTAAAATATAACCAAACCTTATTAAAAAACAAAGAATATCTTCAAAGCGGTTTAAGTGTATTGTAATTAGAAAGAAATATGTTACTATTTAGGTATGAAATACTCTACCAGGACAAGATACGGTCTCCGTTTTCTGGTATATCTGGCTATGTACGGGAGAGACAGGTACGTTCAACTGAGTGAAGTCGAACGGCATGAAGAGATCTCTCTCCGCTATCTGGAGCAGATTATCAGAATGCTGAAACCGACCGGTATACTCGTGAGCCAGCGGGGGAAGTACGGCGGCTATCAGCTGGCAAAACAGCCCGAAGAGATTGTAATGGCGGATATTGTGGAAAACCTCGAAGGAGATCTTGCTCCGATTGCATGTCTTGGACCGAACAGGGAATGCGCCCGCCATGTCGACTGTCCGACGCTGCCAATGTGGAAGGAGCTCCAGGAAGTGCTCCTTAGCTATCTGAGAAAAAAGACGCTGCAGGACATCGTAGACCAGTATCGCGCAACTGCTGCCGAAGGCGGAAGAGTGGTTCCCGTAAAGTGATTAAAAACATGCCGGACCCGGCTGCTTCTCAGTGACCTATCCCGTGGAGCATGCCCACCATGTGATCGACGTTCCTGAATATCTCCTGAAGGTATTCCTGAACTGCCTTCACACTGCCGGGGAGGGTATATACCAGAGTGCTGCCGACAACCGCGCACACGCTTCGTGATATAAGCGCATTGGGGTTCTTCCCGCCGTACTTCAGACGTATGTGTTCCATTACCCCGGGGACAGTCTTATCCGCCAGTTCTGTAATCACATCTACGGTGAGGTCCCGCGGGCCGATACCCGTTCCGCCGGTCGTGAATATGATGTCCGCACCGGCTTCAACGGCGTTCCGGACGGAATCCGCGATTTTAGCCGCTTCGTCTGGAATGACTTCATAGTCCGTATTCAGATGCCAGCGGCTATGTCTGTAGTGCTCTCCAACGAGTTCCGTGACCCGCGGACCTGAAAGATCCGCGTAGCGGCCGCCGTATGCACGGTCGCTGACCGTGATCACACTGACCTTGAAGGGACGGGGGATATAGGACATCTCCTGCCCCGTTTCAACCCGGCCGGGAGTGATGACCCGGGCGAACAGGCCCTCTTTGGGCATGACGCATTTCCCGACCTCACGGAAAATAGCGCAGTCGTCACCGTGACAGATCTTACCGATCTGGGTGATCTCCATCTCAACATTGCCGATGCGGAAACGGTCGAGGATGGATACATCGTTGAGGTCCATACCATCGACGGTGATGTTCTCACCGAATTCTCCCGGTCCGATGGTACGGCTCATTCGGGATTCAAAACGGCGGATGCTCGGCGTGCCCAGAAGGCTGATCTGACGATGCCAGTCGCCTGCATGGGCATCGCCGATGATTCCGTTGAGATCTAAGTCAGCAGCCGGAACCGGCTTCTTGACGGTTCCTGTTTGCTCGGATATATTGATTGCGCCTACGGTAATTTTCATGTGACGGTTTCCTTTTTTTTATATATCAGCTTGACATCGTGAATGATCATATCTTTATCGACGGCTTTGCACATATCGTACACGGCGAGAAGGGCAACCTGCACTGCAGTGAGGGCTTCCATTTCAACGCCGGTTCGCCCGGTGCATCGGGCCGTTGCCTTTACGCGGACGCCGGTCTCCTCCAGGTCGGCCTGTACGTCGACGCTGGTGAGCGGTACGGGGTGACAGAGGGGGATGAGAAGATGGGTCTGCTTGGCGGCCTGTATACCGGCAATCTCGGCGACGGTCAGTACGTCACCCTTCCTGATCAGGCTCTCGCGGACGAGCCGGACGGTATCAGGT
>JBNGED010000170.1:5185-5683 GCA_049975605.1 Sediminispirochaetaceae bacterium
GTATCAGGTCGAAGCTGTATCCGTCCTTCAGCAACCGCGGTCCGTTTAACCACCGGCTTGCCGCCTATATCGACCATTCTGGCCCGGCCCGTCTTCTCATCGACGTGGGACAACGTTTCTCCATCCTGCCTGCCTGACATACTATCTAACCTCCCAATCCGTAGAACGTATTCTGACGGCTCATCACGCCGCGTTCAGGCTTCTGGACCACCGCGCTTCGAATGGCCTCTTCGATTCCAAGCTCGAAGATATCGAAGCCCCTGTCGCTGAACAGGCAGGGATAGATTATTCCCCGACTCGAGAGACGCAGCCGGTTGCACTTGTAGCATTTACCGCCGTCGCCCCCCTCGACTTCCCAGAATTCCCCGGCCTGGAGGTCCATCTGCCGAATGAAGCGTATCTGATAGCCGTGGCTGCGTGCATATTCGGCGACCCGCTCGGCCTCGCTTCGGCTCTCGCCGCGCAGCAGAACGGTGTTGATCTTAATTGGTGCAAGAC
>JBNGED010000171.1:0-5665 GCA_049975605.1 Sediminispirochaetaceae bacterium
ATCGATGATCTTATGACTATGTGCGAGATACAGGTCTACGACGAGGGAGAGAAGATCGTAACCGAGTCGGAGGTCGAACAGGCCTTCTACGCGATCATTTCCGGTTCCGTTGAAGTCGATGTAAATGAAAGCCGCCGGAAGAACGTATACATCTGTACGATCGGCGCCGGCGAGGTGTTTGGTGAGGCCGGCATGTTCATGAAGGTCAAAAGGACCGCCAATGTGAACAGCCTCTCCGAGACAATCCTTCTCCATATAACCCGCAAGAGTTTTATTCAGTTCATTAAAAAATATCCGACCACGGGGAACAAACTGCTCATGGTGATCGTGTACAGTCTGCTCAAGAAGCTGCGCGCCGCCAATCAGGAACTGGCTTTCGAGCGCAAATTCGATGTGCAGCAGGACGACGTTGATGCCATCGTCGATGAATTCTTAAACTGATTCCAGGTGCGTGATGATGCTGTCGACAATCAGCTCGGCGGCGGTGAACTTGTCCGTGAGGGGAATGTGTATGTGATTCCCCTGCTTGTCGAAGAGGTGCAGTTCGTTCGTCTCCACCTCGAACCCGGACCCGGCTTTGCCGATGTCGTTCACCGCAATCATATCCGCGGCGGCGGTCTCCATGCGGCGGACGCCGTCCTTCCGCAGCTCTTCCACCGTCTTGCGGAAGAGAGCGCGGAAGGCCACCAGAAATGTATCCGGTGAGAGTTTTTTTACCTGATCGATGATTTTCGGAGTCGGGACGAGCTTGAGGTCGAGTTCATCCGTGCCGTGGGTGGATATCTTGTCAGCAGCGCTGTCGGCGGACTTCCAGTCTCCCACCGCCGCCGCGGCGACCACGCAGTCGACCTGACCGGATCCCAGCAGTTCCTTCATTTTTTCCATCATCATGTCAGCGGTCCCGGTATCGTAAATGTTCACTTCGGGTACGGGGGCAGCGGTTCCTTTGCCGTACAGCACCTCAACATCCGCGCCTGCCAGATAGAGGGCCCGGGCAACCGCCATCCCCATCTTACCGCTGCTGTTGTTGGAGATGACCCGTACGGGATCTATGTATTCCACGGTGCGGCCGGCGGTCACGATACAGCGCCTGCCCCTGAGCGGAGAATCATTGCGAAGATGGCTTATCGTGCGGAATACGATCTCTTCCACCCCGGGAAGCTTGGCCTTGCCTTCCGAGAGGTTCGGTATGAGGACGTCGATATTCATCTCCCGGAGGCGTTCAATATTCCGTGTGACCGCGGGGTGGTCGTACATGGGCTGGTGCATAGCCGGCACGATGATCATCGGGATACCCTGGCCGATTGCAGTGGTGCAGAGGGTCGTCACCGGGGTGTCGTCGATACCGTTGGCGATCTTGCCGATGGTATTGGCAGTGGACGGGGCGATGAGGACGGCATCGACGCGGGATGCGACGTTCCCCGCGAGAGCGACATGTTCGATACCGCCGGTCAGGGAAGTGACCACGGGATTGCCGGTGGACCACTCCATCAGGTTGGGATGGATGATACGGCTTGCCTCGTCGCTCATCACTGTGTGTACTTCGATTCCGTACCGCATCAGCAGACGCGCGATCTCGCTGCTCCTGACGGCGGCGACGCTGCCGGTGATGCCGAGAACGATCTTTTTTCCCATGAGCCGGCGTGAAAGTGAACCGAGAATGTCTTTGGAAGGATGCGGATCCTGCATCATGCTGTTACCTCCTCCTGCAATACATCCAGGAAGCGGATCAGATGCTCCCTGGTGAGATGGGGCATGAGAGTAATCCGGAGAAAACCCGGAAAAAGGGAGAGCGCGTAGCCCCGGACGCGCAAACGGTGCACAAGCTCTTCGAGCGGAAGCCGTGTAGGACGTATACCGAGTACGTTTATTACAGGTTCGATAACAGGCTCGACGCCATCCATCGCCTTCAATCTGTCCTTGAACCAGTGGGTGTTAGCCATGCAGTCCTTCACGATGGCGGTGTATCCCGATCTTCCGTGATGCTCAATAAGCGCCCAGACGGCGGCGGCAGCGGCACCGGAGCGGGTGCCGACGATGGTCCTCTGGCGGGTGTGACCGCCGGCGAGATAGGATACGCTGGTTTCACTGCGGCCGGCGATGTGATCGTCCCGGTAGAGGATACAGCCTGCGGGAATGGGCGCCCGTCCCATCTTGTGCGGATCGATGGTCATTGAATCAACGCCGGGGAGGGCGAAATCAAATGGTCCGACGGCAGGGAATCCGGCGTCTTCGAGAAAGGGAAGTACGAAGCCTCCGAAGGCGGCGTCCACATGGAGATAGAGCTTTTTCTCCACGGCAATGTCGGAGATCTCATGAAGTGGATCGACCGCTCCAAGTCCGGTGGTCCCTGCAATCCCGACCAGGGCCATTGTCCGCGGACCGACTGCGCTTCGGTATAGATCAGTTCTGACCCGGTTGTCGTCATCAACTGGTATCTTTACGAGAGTGAGGTCCATCAATCCGGCGGCTTTGTCGAATGAGAAATGGGCCGTCTCCGGGAGTACAACTTCCCTGCAGCCGGAGGGGGCGTGGTTCTTGGCGGTCCACATGGCGAGGAGATTTGCCTCGGTGCCCCCGCTGACGACCGCCCCGACGGCCTCCCGATTGTTCAGAAGGTGGCCGATGAGACGAATGGTCTCCGCTTCCAGTTCGGCAAGGCCGGGGTGGAGGCCGGGATCTCCAAGGTTTTTCTCGAGCTGATCGGTGAAAATATCAGCGGCGAAGGGATCGGGGGAACTGCACATGGAACCAAGGATGTGACCGGCATCAAAGCTGAGGTCCGCTTCGAGTCTGCCTTCGAGGAGCCGGCGGACTTCTTTGGGGTCGCGGCCTGTAGCTGGAAATGATACATCGAGCGTATTCGTCACTCAGTTCCCCCTGCGGCTTCCGTCGACTCAGTGATAGGAGTATTCATCGGAAGGAAAGCCGCCGTTTTTCACTTCCCTGGAATATTCAGTGAAGGCCCGGAGGATCTCCTCATCGAGCCGGGCATACTGCTTTACGAATTTGGGAAGCCGTCCACTCGTCAGACCGAGCATGTCGTGCATGACGAGGACCTGTCCGTCACAGTCCGGGCCGGCGCCGATCCCGATGGTCGGAATTTGAAGAATCCCGGTTACCCTCGCGGCAAGAGACCGCGGAACGGCTTCGAGAACGACCGCCGCGGCACCGCAGTCCTGCAGTTCGACGGCATCCTGAACCAGTTGTTCAGCTTCCTTCTCTTCCTTGGCCTGAACCTTGTACTGGGTCGCCGTCTGAGGAAGGAGTCCGAGATGTCCGATGAGGGGTATCCCTGCGTCGGTGATCCTGCGGACGATTTCGGGCTTGTTCCCCTCTATTTTTACTCCGTCGGCGCCGGCGTCGATCAGAGCTCCGGCGTTCCGGAGTGCTTCTTCCGGCGTGTCGAAGGTGTGATACGGCATGTCGCCGATAATGGGAAGGTCGGGGGCGCTTCGGCCCACTATCTCGGTATGGTAGAGCATGTCCTCCATTCGGACTTCCCTGGTAGACTTATGCCCCTGGACCACCATTCCCATGCTGTCGCCCACCAGAATGACGTCGACCACGCCGCTGCTGTTCATGATCCCCGCAAAAGCGGCATCGTACGCGGTGAGCATCACGATTTTTTCTCCGCGGTCTTTCCATGACACATAGTCGCTTCGTGTTATGAGAGAAGTTCTTCCCATATCTAATCTCCTTCGAAAGAGAATGCGTTCAGACGGCGGGATATGAATTCGAGAACGGATTTGAGATTGTCCTGATTGTCGAACGCGCTGAGAATCCTCTCGAGTTCATCACTCCCGCTTCCGCGGAGGCCTTCTATTTCGCTAATCAGCAGCGGAACCACTCTGACAATGTTGTCCACTATGGTGATAGTGGCCTTTCTGGCGGTGCGCGACAGCGGATTGAGATCTACCGTAACCACGGTTTTTCCCATTGTAATGAGACCTTCGGTGCGATCACCGTCTTCAAGAGGAACGAACACGACATCGGCGCTGCCGATTCCGCGGGGATCGATACGGCGTCGCTCGCTCCCGATCTCGGGTACCGTTTCCGAAGCGGCATCGCCGACGCCGTAGACCTCATCCGCACCGGCATCCAGAAGCACCTGTTCGATTGCCTTCTCCCTTTCAAGTGTACGGTAGAAGAGATTTATCTCAAGGGGGGCCCCGAGTGTCCGGGACAGCTTCACGATGTCTTCTGCACAGAGGGCTGCAAAATTGCCGTTGACGGATAGGACCGGATGACGGGCGTGAAGCAGGCAGGCGGCGGCCGCCCTGACCGCCTCAAAAGAGGGCGGCGGAGTCTGTTCGCCGCAGAGGTAGTCGAAGGCTTCGCCTCTTCCGTGAGCTATGAGACCTGCGGGAGCGACAACCTTGCGCTCGACCGCTTCAACAAGGTTCTCACGAACCGTAATAGATTGATATCGGGGATGATCTTTGGGAACATGTATGTCCATTACAGGTACGTACCTCCGGATGAATTGATGGGAGTGGAGAAGACCTGAGCGGTCTGTGCCTTCTCCGAGCGGATGCAGCTGTCCCGAAGCAGCGCCTCCGCTTCGGTTCCATCCCTTCGTTCGACGAGGGTGAATACGGCCTCGCCGAACATCAACATGCTACCAATAATCCCCCGTTTATCCAATAGTTCCAGCACAGATTCGACCCAGGGGGTGGTGAGTCCGGTACCGATGCTGAAGCTTCTGGAGCAGGAGAGGAAATTGGAAATGGTTGGTTCTCCGCGCAGGCGTTCGAGATTGTGCCTGCCCGATCTGTTGACACCTTCCCGTACCTTCGGATCGGAGAGAGCGGCGCTCGTGAGGGAGGGGCCCCGAACGGCGAAGAGCGCGAGAAGATCTTCGGGATAGTTCAGCAGGTCTACCGTTCCGATGCCGGGGGCTCCCGGGGCAGTGCGTATCTCGAAGCCTCCGAAGTATTCGCCGATGACGGTTCCCAGTCCCGTTTTACACTCTATTTCCACCAGATGGGCGAGACAGGCCGCATCTTCCTTTGAGAGGGGAAAGTCGAAGTACTTGTTGAGGGCGAGGGCGAGGCTCAGGGCTCCGGCCCCGCTCGTACCGAATCCGCTGCTCTGGGGGGGCTCTATGCTGTGTTCGATTTTCAGTCTCCGGTGTGGCGTTTTGCCTGCGGATTGGGTAAAATGATCGTACAGCCGCTTCGAGACGTTCAGATCATCTGAAGGCTGTCCGTTGAGAAAGAACTGCGGTGACTGGTGGGTTTTCGATGACTGAGCAGAATCTGCGGATGTGATCCTGGTGGTCACGCCGGCTTGTATTGAGAAACCTGCCCCGAGGGAGCCCCGGTGAAGCGGATCAACTGCAGAGTCCTCGATATAAAAGATCCCGGTAATGTGTCCGGGAGCGTAGGCAGAAATGGTGTTCATTTTATATATCCTTGATATAAATCATCATGCTAACGGTACTTAAGATAATGGGAAAAGTCAAGATTGGAGGCATCTTCTTACTCATCGGCATCGGGCTATTCTTACATACAGCCGCAGCTCTAACGGCACAGGAGAATTCCTTCAGTGAGGCGCGATGGAAAAAGCCGACCGGGGGAAGAGTCCTGAGCGTGTCTCCCTCACATCGGCATCGATGGATATATGCCCTGTCGGAGGACCGGACCCTGCACTGTATCACGCC
>JBNGED010000172.1:0-5637 GCA_049975605.1 Sediminispirochaetaceae bacterium
GGAAGATAAGGGTGAATTCGACTTTACCGAACTGATCACCCGTCCGAAGATTCCCATGGATATCATTTGTGCTTTTCTGGCCGTCCTGGATTCGGTCAAATCACGCATAATCGGAATTTTCCAGAACCGTCTTTTCGGAGATATCAAAATTCGCGCATTACCATCTACTACCGAGGAAAAAGTATAATGCTGGAACAGGAAACTGCAATTGTAGAGGCAATTCTCTTTCTGGAAACCGACCCCATTGAGGTGGAGAAGCTGGCACGTTTTGCCAAACTCTCCCGTGAAGTAGTCGACAGGGCCCTCCTGCAGTTGAAGGAGGAGTATTCGAAGTCCGCCCACGGTATCGAACCGGTTGAGATCGGGGGCGGCATTCAGTTCGCTCCCAAGCAGGAACTCTGGGACCTCCTGAAGGAACGATACGGACGACGCAACGAACATCGTCTTTCGAAGGCCGCCCTGGAGACGCTTTCCATCATCGCATATTCACAGCCCATTACGCGGGCCGAGATAGACAATATCCGGGGGGTCTCATCCGCGAACATGGTAAAACAGCTTCAGGACCGCGGGCTGGTAAAACCTGTTGGTAAAAAAGATGTCCCCGGCAAGCCGCTGCAGTACGGCACCACCAGGGATTTTCTCAAGACCTTCCGCCTCAACAGCATTTCCGATCTCCCGCACCTCGACGATCTCGACCGTGAACGGTTCGAACTGGAAAGCGATGAGTCCTGAAGAACAGGAAGAACAGTTGAGACTGCAGGTCTACCTGTCGCGCTGCGGTATAGCTTCCCGGAGAAAATGTGAAGACTACATCGCGGCCGGACGCGTTACGGTGAACGGAACCGTCGTCACCCGTCCCGGTTCAAAGGTCGGATACAAGGACGATATACGCTTCGACGGCCGCCTCGTCGAGCCGGAGCGCAAGAGCTGGTACATAGCACTGAACAAACCGCCTGGATACCTTTGCTCCCAGTACGACCGGGAAGGCAGACGTCTCGCGGTTGACCTGTTGAAGTCCCATTTCAATGAACGGCTATACAATGTCGGACGACTGGATTTTTTTTCCGAGGGGCTTATTTTTTTTACAAACGACGGCGACTTTGCAGCCACGGTAAGTCACCCGTCTTCCGGAATCGAGAAGGACTACAGGATCGAGCTGTATGATCCGGTTGTTCAATCCGTTCTGGATACATTTTTAAACGGGGTCTCTATCGACAACATCGTTTACAGAATAGAACGGTACAGGATCGTGACCCGCGATGCGGTGAATATCACCCTCGTCGAAGGGAAGAACCGCGAACTCCGTATACTGATGGACCATGCCGGATGGAAGATAAGGAAACTCATCCGCCTGCGTATTGGACCAGTACATCTTGATACCCTTGAATCAGGATCCTACCGACTGCTGACCAACGATGAAGTCCATTGGTTCATGAACAGGAAGAAGAGATGATAGTAGCTATCGACGGACCCGCAGGTGTGGGTAAAAGCAGTATCGCCCGCATGGTTGCCAGCCGTGCAGGAATGAATTACATCAATTCCGGTAATCTCTACAGGGCAATTACCTACGTCGTATTGTCCCGTTATCCGGGAGGACTTCCGGAAGATACGGACAGTATCATCGACATGGCCCGCACGTGCAGCTTCCAGCTCTCCGGCGAACATATTCTTGTGAACGGTGAGGATATCGACGACAGACTCCACACCGACCAGGTTGACGCCTGGGTAGCACAGTTGTCGGCGATCATCCCGGTTCGGAGGATAGTCAATAACAAGCTTCGGGAACTTGCACATCAGATCGATTCCGTCGTTGAAGGACGCGACATTACGACAGTGGTTTTCCCTGATGCCGAGGTAAAAATTTTCCTCGACGCATCTGTTGAAACTCGTGCAAAAAGAAGGTATCATCAGGGAACGAGCAGCCTTACTGTCCAGGAGATAGCCGACCGTATTCGCGCGCGTGACGAGCTCGACAGGAGCAAGGAAGAGGGAAGCATGAAAATAGCTCCCGACGCGCTCTATTTGGATACATCGGACTTGACCATAGATCAAGTTTGTGAGAAAGTATTAGATAAAATTCATAAAATGGTACAATAAGTAATTCAGCAGGAGATATATGTTAGTGATGACTGAAAAAGAACCCGAAAAATCAGCAGACATTCAATCATCCCTTCAAGAGGAATACCTTAAGACTTTAGAAGAATTGGAAGAAGGTCAACTTATAGATGGGACTGTTGTGGAGGTCACTCCGGAACATGTATTCGTCGATGTGGGGTATAAGTCGGAGGGAAAGATCCCGGTCCAGGAGTTCGACACACCCCCGGCACAGGGCGACACCGTCTCGGTTGTCCTTATCCGCAAGGAAGGCAAGGGCGGACAGGTAGTCGTCTCCAAGAGCAAGGCGGATGTCCGCAATTTCTGGAAGGAACTCAGGACCGCCCATCAGGAAGGTGAACCCGTTAAGGGCACCTTTGACAAGAATATCAAGGGTGGTTTCGAAGTCGACCTCGGACACAACGTGAGGGGCTTTTGTCCGTATTCCAAGTCTGACGTTGTCCGGGTTGAAAATCCGGAGGAATACCTCAACACCGAGGGACAATTCCTGATCGACAAACTCTACAGCAGCAACAAGCTCAAGATAGTTCTCTCCCGCCGAGGATTCATGGAACAGGAAATTGAGCGGAAGAAGAGCGACTTTTTCAACAATACAAAGATCGGCGACACCGTATCCGGCAAGGTCAAGAGCTTCACATCCTTCGGCGCTTTTATCGACCTCGGCGGTTTCGACGGACTCCTTCACATCAACGACATGAGCTGGGGACACGTCACGAGACCAAAGGATTACGTTAAGAAGGGACAGGAGATCGAACTCAAGGTCATCCATCTCGATCCGGAAGAACAGAAAATCAATCTTTCACTGAAGCACTTCACCCAGGATCCCTGGCAGACCTTCGAAGATACATATCACGTAGATGATATCGTCAAGGGCCATGTTACCAAGCTCACCGATTTCGGGGCTTTCGTCGAACTGCAAGAGGGAATCGAAGGCCTGGTCCACGTTTCCGAACTCTCGTGGGTCAAGAGAGTGAACCATCCCAAGGAAGTACTTTCAGTCGGCGACGAAGTGGACGTCATGATACTCTCCTACGACATTCAGCAGGGCAGGGTATCTCTCGGCATCAAGCAGGTCCTTCCCAACCCCTGGGAAGACATCGAGGCGCAGTATCCTGTCGGAACGCGGCTCAAACGCAAGGTAGTCAAGCTCACCAATGCCGGCGCATTTGTTCAGCTCGAAGAAGGAATAGACGGCTTTCTGCACGTTGACGACCTCTCGTGGACCAAGAAGATCAAGAATCCGGCTTCAGTACTGACCGTCGATGAGGAAGTCGAATGCGTTGTTACCGAAGTCGATCCCGAGTCGCACCGTATTCGCCTCGGAATCAAGCAGCTTTCCGAAGACCCCTGGCGGTCACTTCAGAAGTCATATCCGAAGGGATCTACCATAGAAGGTGAAGTAACCTCGGTTACGGATTTCGGTGTCTTCGTGAAGGTTCCCGGCGATATCGAAGGACTGATCCACAAGTTCAATCTTCGGGGGCCCGGTGACGAGACTCCTGAAGAAGAACTTCTGGAAAAATTTAAAGCCGGCGATCCGATCAAGGCGGTAGTACTCGATGTGAAGCCCGGAGCACAGAAGCTTTCTCTATCGATACGCGAGTACCAGAGGGACCTGCAGAAGAAAGAGCTCTCAAAATACATTCATGATGAACAGGACGAATCGACGGTGACGTTCGGTGACCTTTTAAAAGAAAAGGGGGCCGACTCATTCGATTCGTAGTATGTTGAATTCTACCGTCGATGCAGAGAAACTCAAGACCATCATAGAAATAAACGCGCTCATCAGTTCAGATGTTCAGGATGGGCGTATACTTCTCACCCGTATTCTCGATGCCGCAACGAGGCTGACGGACGGCGAATCTTCGTCGCTCCTTCTTCTTGACAAGGAAAACAACACTCTTTACTTCGAGATAACTCTCGGGCCCAAAGGACCGGCGGTAAAAAATTTCACGCTGAACATAGGCGAGGGAATAGCCGGCTGGGTTGCCCAGAACAACACTTCCCTGATCGTGAACGATGTAGACAAGGACCCACGTTTTCAGTCCGAGATCAGCGCAAAAATCGGCTATCCAACCGAATCGATTCTTGCGGTACCGATGCGGCTCAAAGATACCTGTATCGGGGTGATCGAGATCATTAACAAACAGTCCCGCGGTGTCTTTACGAACGAAGATCTTCAACTGCTCGAGCTTTTTGCCGGTCAGGCGGCTCTTACGATCCAGAATGCCAAGGATTATTCGAAGATACAGAACGAGGTCTATTTTCTACAGGATAAACTTCAGCAGGAACAGGGGTTCCACACGTTTGTCGGCTCGAGCAGGATCATAATGGAGAAGCTCGAAATTGCCGAACGTGTCGCCCGTACCGATTCCTCAGTTCTCATCATGGGTGAAAGCGGAACCGGTAAGGAGCTATTTGCCGAACAGATACACCTGATGTCGGAGCGGAAGGCTGCTCCTTTCGTGCGTGTAAACTGTGCTGCTCTGCCGGACCATCTGCTCGAGAGCGAACTTTTCGGCCACGTTAAAGGGGCCTTCACCGACGCTCATCGCGACCGAATCGGAAGATTCGAACTGGCCCACGGGGGAACCCTCTTTCTCGATGAGGTCGGAGAGATTCCGCTGAACCTGCAGGCCAAGCTTCTCCGCGCAATTCAGAATAAGACTTTTCAGAAGGTGGGCGCAAGTGAATCCACGTATGTCGACGTTCGTATTCTCGCCGCAACCAACAAGAACATAGAACAGGCCGTGGAAAATGGAGATTTTCGCAGAGACCTCTATTACCGTCTGAACGTACTCCCATTTTATATTCCACCCCTGCGCGAGCGTCCTTCGGACATCATCGAACTGGCCGATTTTTTCCTGAAGAAAACCTGCCGGGAGACCAGCAAACAGATCTCAGGATTCTCGGAGGAGGCCCTTGATATGCTAAGGACCTACAGCTGGCCCGGCAACGTTCGGGAGCTCGAAAATGTGGTTGAACGAGCGGTCGTCCTCGCCAAAGAAACAAGGATAGAGCGTCCTGATCTATTGCTTCATTCCGATAGTTTTGATATTGATGATATATACACCGGGAAGTCTCTCAAGGAGGCGGTAAACCATTTCAAGCGGAATTTCCTCCGAACGGTTCTCCGCGCTCATGATTGGAACCAGACCGAAGCTTCGAAAAACCTTGGTATACAGCGTACATACCTTTCGAAGCTCATCAAGGAACTTGATATAAGAGAATAAGGAGCTACACAGAATGTCTGATACCAGGAACAGATCAGAAGAAAAAAACATCAGAATCGTACTGAGCAGATTCATCTCGCATTACCGAATGGTATTTATCGTTATTTTGGTATTGATAGTCGCGACACTCGTCGGCGTGGGTATCTACAGCACCGTCAATCAGAAGCGGGTCGAGAATTCCGCAATTGCAGCGGAAGAACTCCAGGAGCTCTACGAGGAGTGGAATTCGGCTGCTGATGATGAGAAGGCGGACATTCGAAGCGATCTCGAGTCCAAAGCCGCCGACGTC
>JBNGED010000173.1:0-5624 GCA_049975605.1 Sediminispirochaetaceae bacterium
GAGCCACAGAGCTTATTCACGCAGCCTCTTTGCAACCGGAGCTATGAAAGCAGCTGCTTTTATAGTGAATCAATCACCCGGGCTTTATCATATGGAAAATCTCTTCTCACAGTTATAACGGGTATCTTTATAATTTCGATTACTATTTTTTCAGAGTTTCCGATGCCAGAGTCTTGCCGATCCTCTCATCCCTCATTTGAAAGAGCAGCTGGTGGGCCTTCTGCAGGACCAGAACCGCGGCGCCGATGGCGCCAGCGGATGTTCCCAGGGTGCTGGTGGTGATCTTCACGGCCGAAAGGGGATAGGCCATGGCTCGCATACGGACCTTCTCCCGGAGAAGGGAAGCGAGAAGGGGGCTGCGGTTGCCCACGGGTCCGCCGAGGACGATCAGCTGAGGGTTGAAAAGGTTGATCAGGTTCCCTACGGCGATGCCGAGATACTCGGCGGCAGTGTCGATCACTTCGACTGCCAGGGAGTCGTTCTCTTCGGCTGCTTCCAGGACATCGTAGGCGGACAGGCGTTCCGGGTGATGACCTGCCAGCGCCCTGAGCATACTTGGACGGCCTGATTTCAGGAGTGAACGGGCATGCGACTCGATGGCCTGTTCGGAGACGAGCTGCTGCAGACAGCCGCGGTTGCCGCAGGGACAGGCGGGACCGTCGGGTATGATGGTCATGTGGCCGAGCTCTCCGGCGCTCGAGTTGGCGCCGTGGTAGAGGGACCGCTGGTGAATGATCCCCGCAGCCACACCGGTCCCGATGGAGATATAGATCAGGTCGTGGATATTCATGTCCCCGCCGTGCCACAGTTCCGCCAGTGCGCCGCCCTTGCTGCGGTTCACTACCAGTGCATCGAGGTCCAGTTCGCTGCTGATCATGGCGCCGAGGGGTACGTTGAACCAGCCGATGTCGACGGCGCTCTGGATAATACCGGTGGATATGTCCACGAGACCGGGGCTGCCGATTCCGATAGCGGGTAGAACAGTTCCATCGGGGACAAGCGTGATGAGCGACCGGGCGGCCTCTGTCAGGGCCGAGACGGCCTCTTCGGGACTGTTGCCTGGAATGTGGATCTCCCTGGAGTGAATGATTTTCCCATCCAGATTAGTGAGGACAACCGTCCAGTCATAATCGTGCATGTGGGCGCCGAGGGCATAGGCGGTGTTCGGATTGAACTCGAGAAGGATGGGCGGGCGGCCGCCGCTGGAGGTTCCCTGTCCGACTTCAGTGACGAGGCCGATCTCCAGGAGTTCGTCTATCAGCAATGAGATCGTCGCCCGGCTCAGCCCGGTGGATTTCGCCAGCTGGGAACGGGATATTCTCCGTTCGTGTACAAGCAGATTGAACACCCTGTTGCTGTTGATTTCCTTCAACAATCCCGGTTTGCCGATGCTTCTGTGCATGGTGGCTCCTCACCTTTTTCCTGGAGTCTCACAGAGAGAGTACACCCCATGACTCAATTTGTCAAATAGGTAAATAAAGTACCCGTTATCGAACCGTTTTTATTAAAAAAAATGGTCTAAAGAGGGGTAATCCGGGCAAAATATAGATAATCCGACAGCTACTTAATTTAAAACTTTGACAAAGTAGGGGTACAGGTTGTACAATCATTGAGTAGAGGAAAAACCCGTGCTGACCGATATCTCACTGAAAAGCGCCGAACTCTATTATCTGCCCGTCTCAACCCGCATCCCCCTCAGGTTCGGTACCGAAGCTGTGGAAGAGATCGAATGTCTTCGTGTGAAGGTCCTGGTAGAAAACAGGTCCGGCAGCCGGGACGAAGGGTGGGGCGAGGTGCCGCTCAACGTGCAGTGGATCTGGCCCGATGCGATCGAGCCCGGCGACCGGACGCAGACGATGAAAGAGTTCGCGGCGAAGCTGTCGGCGGACCTGATGGCATGGAAGGTCGAGGGACATGCCCTGGATATCGGCTGGCTGGTGCTCGGTGATTACCTCGAGAACGCCCGCCGGGAATACAATGCATCCCGGGAAGGATTCCCCCCGCTTCCATCGAGGGCGGCGGTCGCGGTTTTTTCCGCCTTCGATATCGCGATTCACGACGCCTACGGGAAGGTGAACGGGGTGCCGATCTACGCTGCCTATCAGGGGGAGTTTTTCAATCATTCCCTTTCACACTACCTGGCATCGCCGGATATCGACTCCAGCCGTTTCGAGGGGCTCTATCCGGCCGATTTTTTCCGGATAGAACCGAGAAGATCTCTCAAGGTCTGGCACCTGGTCGGAGGCGATGATCCTCTCACGGAAGATGATCTGGACGAGAGGTCTCCGGACGACGGCTATCCGGTGCTGCTCGGGGACTGGATCCGCAGAGACGGCTTGAACTGTCTGAAGGTCAAGTTGTTCGGCGGGAGCCTCGAGGAGGACCTGTCCAGGATAACGGAGGTCGGCAGGATCGCCCTCGGTGAGAGGGTGAGCTGGCTGTCGGTGGATTTCAACTGTACGGTCGGCGATCCGGAGTACATGGTGGAATTCCTGGACCGGCTCAGACGGGATTCCCCCCAGATCTACGCGATGCTGCTCTTTGTGGAGCAGCCCTTTCCCGCGTCGTCCGTAGAATCAGAGATGAACGTCGCGGAAGCTTCCGCACTTAAGCCTCTGTTCCTGGATGAAGCTTTGACCCACTGGGATGTCATTCCCCGGGCAAAACGGCTGGGATGGTCGGGGGCCGCTCTGAAGACCTGCAAGACCCAGACGGCGGCAGTTCTGAGCGGCTGTGTAGCCCGGATGTACGGGATGGCCCTTATGGTGATGGATCTCACCAATCCAATGATCGCGGCCCTTGCTCACGCGTCCCTGGCGGCGCATACACCGACCCTGATGGGCTTCGAGTCAAACGCCCCCCAGTACTATCCCGCGGTCTCGCTCCCTGAGGAGAGAATTCACCCCGGAATATTCAGGCGGCGGCGCGGAGAGGTCGATGTTGCCACCCTTTCAGGCAGCGGGATGGGCTATCGGATTCCGGAGATCGGACGCGAGCTGCCGGAGCCGGAGTTGGTATGCGGAGCCGGTGGTCACAGCGTACGGACTGAACGGGAGGCAGCGCTGTGAGCGGCGGGAGTTCGTCCGGCGGTCCCCGGAAGAGCGATGCTCCGGAACGCGGCGGCCGCGGGAGCGGCGCAGGCCCGATACCAGTCGTTCTGACCGGCTTCACCGATGAGGCGGCCTCCGGTATCGATGGGCAGATCGCGATCTGCCGGAAGCTCGGCTGGAGCCGCATCGATCTGCGGGCGGTGGACGGTGTGAATATCGTGAATCTGGACGAGCGCGGGTTCGACCGGGTCTGTGGAAAAATTGAGGAAGCGGGGATCGAAGCGGTCAGCTTCGGCAGCGAGATCGCCAACTGGGGGCGCCGGATCGATGGACCCTTCGACCGGGACCTCGAGGAGATCGAACGGGCTGTTCCCAGGATGCAACGCTTGGGTGTACGGATGATCAGGATCATGAGCTACCGTACCTCCGGCGGCGCCCTCGGAGAAGATCCGGACACCGAACGGGAGATACTTCGGCGTCTGCGTGAGATCGTGAAGCGAGCGGAAGACGGAGGAGTTGTCTGTATCCATGAGAACTGCGAGACCTGGGGAGGGCAGAGCCCGGAACACACGAAGTTCCTGCTCGAGGGAATCGACTCGCCGGCATTCCGGCTGGTATTCGATACCGGTAATCCTTTCGCCACCCTCGACAAACGCGGCCGTTCGCCATACAGGTACCAGGACAGTCTGGATTTTTACCGGGAAGTGAAGGAATGGGTGGAATACGTGCACATCAAGGACGGCCGTATGGACGGAGGCAAGGCAGTCTACACATTTCCCGGCGAGGGGGACGGACGGATACCCGACCTGCTTGGGGAACTCCGGCGGGACGGGTATACGGCTGGTTTCTCCATAGAACCTCATGTGGCGGTGGTGTTTCACGATCCCACCGTTACAGCTGCCGACGATTACCGGCGGGAGAGCTTCGTCGGGTATGCACACAGAACTGAAGAGCTATTACGGGCTGCCGGGTACGACCCGGCGCCATGAAAATAGAAAAATCATAAAGGAGGATAGGAGTATGAAAAGAATCCTTCCGATTCTTATTCTTCTGCTGGTAGCCTCGGGCCTGATGTGGGCAAGGGGAGCGCAGGAGATGGAAGAAGGTGCGTACGAGTGGCAGCCGAACAAGCCGATCAACCTGATTGTACCCTGGAATGCCGGCGGATCCACCGACCGCTCCGCCCGCGTGACGGCTGACATCGTCTCCGATGAACTTGGAGTGGAGATCGTCGTAGTCAACCAGGGCGGAGGTTCGGGAACGGTCGGGACCAAGAGCTGCATGGACGCCCCGCGGGACGGGTACACCTGGACCGCCGGTGCGGTGAAGGACCTCGGCGTGTACAAAGTACAGGGCCTCCTCGACACAACATTAGACGACTGGAACCTCTACCTGAATGTTGCCATGCCGTGCGTTGTGTCCGTCAATCCGGAGACCCCGTACGAAGATTTCGGTGAATTGCTGGATGCGTTCAAGGATAACCCGGGTAAGATCAAAGTTGCAACCGCCGGGGTGAACTCTTCGGGACACACCGCCATCGAGATGATCAAAAAATACACCGGCATCAAGTACACCCATGTGACCTATGACGGCGGGAACCCTGCAGTAGTCGCCACGGTCGGCGGCGAATGCGACGTGGTTCCCCAGCTGTCCGTCGAAGAGGTGGATATGATCAAGGCCGGGAAACTTCGGCCCCTGGCCGTCCTGGCCGACGCACCCCTCGAGATCGCGGGCTATGAAGGGACTGTTCCATCAGTTAAAGAATGGATACCGGACTTCGAAGCCGCTCCGATCTACTTCGGGCTCTTCGTTCCCGCAGATGTGCCGGCCGAAGTTACCGCGACCCTGGACGCTATCTGGGAAGACGTTGTCATGAAGTCCGACAAACTGAAGGACTGGGCAGCCAACAACGCAGTGGTCTTCGACCCGGCCTACGGTGAGACGGCCGTCAAGAAATCATTTCCGATGGTCCAGATCGACGCCTGGCTCAAGCACGACACGGGCGACACGGTCATGAATCCGGAGGAAGTCGGAATTCCGCGGCCGTAAAGGGCGGAGAAAGTGTACAGGCGCCTCCCGTAAGGCGGGGCGCCTGTTCTATAAGGAGATAGAGTACGTATGAATGAGAGAGACATGCACAAGGCGGACTTCATTACTTCGGTTGTTCTGCTGGTGTTTTCCATCACCGTGGTCTGGATGTCAATCGAGATGCCCCGTCTGGAGAACCGGGAGATCAATCCCCTCACGGTTCCCGGAATCGTACCGGGTTTCCTGGGAGTGGTCATCGGAATTTTTTCACTGATCCTCCTGGAACGCTCCATCCGTAAACGGGGATACAAATTGGAATTGAGCGGGGAAAAGGTTGGCAGGTTTTTAAGAAAAGACTCCTCGCTCAGGATGTTCGGGACCATTGCTCTGGCCCTCTTCTACGCGTGGGGTTTGATAGGACATATCCCGTACCCGGTCTCCACATTCCTGTTTGTATTTCTGTTCATCGTGATCTTCGAATACTCGCGTGAAGATCCGTTGCCGCGCAAGCGCAGGAAGATAATCATTGCCGGAGTGATGGCCGTG
>JBNGED010000174.1:0-5616 GCA_049975605.1 Sediminispirochaetaceae bacterium
TCCCTCGATTGTACTGGTGCCGGGGGCGGACCCAGCCCAGTCTCTGGAGGAGTCGCGCAGGCAGATAGGGGAGGGCATCGGCCGGACCAACCGGGCGGCAGAGGCCGCGGGGGTGAGGCTCTCGATCGAACCGCTTCATCCGATGTATGCCGATACCCGTTCGGCGATCAACACCCTCGCCCAGGCCAACGAGATGTGCGATCAACTGGCCGAGCCGAATGTGGGGGTGGCGGTGGATGTGTACCACCTGTGGTGGGACCCTTCGCTGCAGGCGGAGATCGAGAGAAGCGGCGAGCATGACCGTCTGTTTGCTTTTCATGTCTGTGACTGGCTCTCTCCCACCACTGATCTGCTCAACGATCGGGGTTTGATGGGCGAAGGCTGTATTCCGGTCCCCGAGATACGCGGCTGGATGGAAGCGGCGGGTTTCGACGGGTTTATCGAGGTGGAGATTTTCTCCACTCGGCGTTGGAGTATGGACCAGTCACGGAATCTGGCGGAGATACGGGAAGCATACCTGCAGTACACGTGAGTGGCGGACGTGTAACGCGGCGCCGGGACTTAAGATTCGGAAAAACAGCCTAAGGAGCAGAGCGATGGCGAGACGAGAGATTGGTATTATTATGAACGGAGTCACCGGGCGGATGGGGACCAATCAGCACCTGGTTCGTTCGATTCTGGAGATACGGAAGCAGGGCGGGGTCCCTCTGTCGAACGGAGACCTGCTCTATCCCGTGCCGGTACTGGTTGGACGGAATGAACGGAAGCTCGCTTCCCTGGCCGGAAAGTACCAGCTGGATCAATATACCACCGACCTGGACGCGGCACTGTCGGATCCCAAAAACACAATATATTTCGACAGCCAGCTGACCCGGCTGAGAGCGGGGAGCGTTGGCCGGGCCATCGATGCCGGCAAGCACATCTACTGTGAGAAGCCCACCGGAACCACCCTGGAGGAGGCTCTCGAGCTCTACCGCCAGGCAGATAAGGCCGGAGTGAAACACGGAGTAGTACAGGACAAGCTGTGGCTCCCGGGATTCCGGAAGCTCCGATATCTCATCGATACGGGGTTTTTCGGACGGATTCTCTCCGTAAGAGGCGAGTTCGGCTACTGGGTCTTCGATGGATTTCACCAGGCGACTCAGAGACCTTCCTGGAACTACCGCAGCGAGCAGGGCGGCAGCATCATGATCGACATGTTCTGCCACTGGCGCTACGTGATCGACAATCTCTTCGGAGACATAGATTCCCTCGTCAGTCTCGGCGCGACCCATATTCCCAGGCGGATCGATGAAGCGGGAGAAGAGTACGAATGCACCGCCGACGACTCCGCCTACGCCATCTTCAACCTGAAGAACGGAATTATCTGTCAGTTCAACAGCTCCTGGGCGGTACGGGTCCGGAGAGACGACCTGCTGACATTGCAGGTTGACGGCACCGACGGTACTGCAGTGGCGGGCCTCAGGGAGTGCCTGGTGCAGCACGATTCGGCTACGCCGAAGCCGGTCTGGAATCCGGACATCCCGAGTCCGATCGATTACTATGACGGATGGAGCGCGGTCCCCGATAGGGACCCGTATGAAAACGCCTTTAAAATACAGTGGGAGCTCTTTCTTCGCCACGCGGCCGAAGATGCTCCCTTCAGATGGGGCCTCCTGGAGGGGGCCAAAGGGGTGCAGCTGGCTGAACTGGGGATGCGCAGCTGGAGAGAATCGAAGTGGCTGTCGGTAGAGCCCCTAAAGTGAGCCCCTTAAGTAATCCTTCGGCAGCGGCAGAAAGCTTCGGGACAGGTTCGCGGCGGCGATTTCTGAGACGGCCGGAGCACGGATGTGATTATTTTTCCAGGAAGTCCTTGTACATCATGCTGGGCTGAATAGAGGTGTTACACTGATATTTGCCGCTGGCGTACTCTTCATAATCATCCGAGATTTCGTGGTAGTAAATCTGGCATATCTGCACATCAGGATAGATAATAATCGGCTGAACACAGAAAATTTCCAGGGTCCAGTATCCCTTGAAACCAACATCACCGAATCCGGCGGTTACGTGGATGAACAGGCCGAGGCGGCCGACGGAGGATCTGCCCTCCAGCATTGGAACGGCTCCGTGGGTTTCGGTGTACTCGACGGTACGTCCGAGGTACAGTCGGCCGGGCTGCAGCACCATGCCGTCGGAAGGGACCAGTATCTCCCGGGTGGGATTGTTGATCTTCATGTCCAGTGTAGTGGAAGTGTAGGACAAGAGCCGGTTGTGAAGACGCAGGTTGTAGCTGTTTGGATTGAGCTGACTGCGGTCAAACGGATCGATTGTGATATCTTTTCCGATACGCTTCTCGATTTCTTTTCCGGACAGAATCATGCTGTACCTCCGTTGCTACACGCAGTTTAATAACAAGTGAGGCTGAATGCAATCAGGCGATATGGTATGTATGAAAGATACCGAATCAACTTGAACCTGCACGGGGGAAAGCGATATCTTATACCTATGAAAGTGATGTCCGCGCTGGCTGAGGCCGGCTTCTCCTCATATCTGGCAGGTCTTTCATCCCTGAATATGTATCACAATCACCAGGCGGGCTCCTGCCTGTGGATCGAAACAGAGGGGTCCCTGGTCGATTTGAGCCGGCTGTTCGAAGATCTCCTTTTTCCGGGAAGCGCGTACTTCGATGCCGCCCTCGAACTGGATGAGTCGCTGGTCCTGTTCCACTGTATCGAACCGGACGATAACACTCCTTCCCTGCATGCCAGTCTGCAGGGAACGTTCCGGTATGATATCCGGCGCCGGGTATTTCTCGATCCGCATGACGCCTACCGTGCCGTCCGGGGCAGTGAGCTGGTTCCGTTTTCTGATGGAGAAAAATGTGTCTCTTTCCCTTCTGAAGAATTGCCGGCTGATCTTCTGCGCTGGTACCGAGCAGGTGAAACAGCCCTCCTGGCGGCAAACCACGGATATGATCCAGAGGCCCTGATGCGCCTGCTGGTTGAGGCGGAGCGTCAAGGTGAGGCGGGTAGTATCGATGGGCCGGGAAAAACCGGCGGCCGGCTCACTCCCCTGGAGCAGCGCTTTTTCCTTGCGGGAGTTCTCGTCGGACCGCATGCGGCGGAGGGGCTCTCGGTCCTTATGGAAAGCGGCTTTATCGCCGCCCACTGGCCTCTGCTTGCGGCAATGAACGAAGTACATCATTCGAAGGAGCATCATCCGGAGGGGAATGTGTGGAAGCACACCATGGAAACCTTCTCTCACCGTAAGGTCTACGATTTGCCGTTGTCGCTGGGTCTTCTGCTCCACGATTGCGGCAAGCCGTTTTCCCATGAGGAGAACGGTAACCGATTCGACCGCCACGCGCAGATCGGCTCGTACAAGGCCCGCCGCTTTCTGGAACGGATGCAGTTCCCTCCCCGAATGGTCGATTCGGTGGAGTTCCTGGTAGGAAATCACATGTTTCCAGGAGCTGTCAGCCGGCTGCCGGTCTACAGGACGGAAAAAATTATGGCCTCCCCCCTGTTCCCGGAACTCCTGGAATTATATCGCTGTGATATCTCATCTACCTACCGCGGTCCTGAGGGTTACTATCGGGCCTGCCGTGCCTATCGGAACTATCTGAAACACTCTCACAACCCATTTCGGACTTCCGATGGAAAGAAACGGCTCCGTCTCCTTGTGGAGTAGCGGCGAAATCGAAAAAAGTGATAGATAATTCCTCTGCCTGCTGTTACTATTAGATATGCTTCGCAGTATCTTGAGAACACTCTGTTTGTATCTCATTGTTATAAATATACTTATACTATCCAGCGCCTGCGCGACATCCGGAAGGGGGACCGCCTCCGATGAGACCGCTTCGGGGGCTGAAACGCCTGCCGCGGGTACGGAAGAACCGGCCGTACATGCTCCCATTGTGGAAGAAGCGGAAGTTCCTGAGCCTGTTGAAGAGGAGCCGGTTCCTACCCGGGATATTGCCATCGGCGAGCTGGTTCGGGAGGCCCGGCAGAACGTTCCTGATCAGTATGTATTTGTATGTGATCAGGAGCTTACGCCGCTCGCGGTGTATCACGATCTCGACCGCAACGGAATAGAGGATATCTTCTTCCTGCTTGTAGAGGTCCCCGAGGCCGAGGCCGGAAATGGCATGCTGCCGGTACAGAAGGGCCGGGTATCTTCAGCCTATCTTTCGGACATGGCACGGCTCTTTTCCGAAAAAAGCGAGCCCTACGGCTTCCATCTCGCTCTCTTCCTTCGTACTGCGGATGAACTGATCTCCATGTACAGGATTCCCCTCGGCACCTGGTATGTTTTCGACCGGTTCGACGGATTTACGCTTGAAGAGGAAGCGGCAATGCCTTTCTGCATCCGTATTGACTTCCAGACCCACGAGGGCCAGGAGAGTCAGTGGGTGGCATTCTCCCGGTATAACAAGTTCTCCTTTTTTACCTTGAAAGACAGCATCTCCATCACGATGGAAACGCGGGACATAGACCGGAACGGGGTCCTCGATATTATCGAGTGGAGAAAGGTCTTCGAAGAAGGGACGGGCTATGAAACATTCCTGACCTGGTATAGGTGGGATGGTACTCAGTTTTCACAGCACGATTCGACGAATATCGTCAGGAACCTCAACCGCTTCATGCAGAAGGCCGGCTATCTTCTCTCAAGCGGGAAATGGGACCAGGCTCTCCGCCACATCCTGCCGGCGGGGACAAGTTCAGACCCGCAGACAAGTTCAGACCCGCAGACAAGTTCTGATCCGCAGACAAGTTCAGACCCGCAGACCGCTGCCGCCGTGGAGGATCTCTTCCTCGAGCTGTTTCCGCCCCGAACTGTCGAAGGTCAGCCGGGAGAGCCGAACCGGCTCTCAGGCGGTATCGATGAAGAGGAGCTCAAGAGTCTGCTTGCATCGGATGAACGGATCTTCAATACGGTTGTGTTCCCGCAGGTGCTGGAAAACCCGTTCGCTTCCGGTGACGGAACCTGCTGCGAGGGATACAGGACCCGTTTCTCCGTTCGCTTCATATTCAGGGACGGGCGCAGCCTGGTCCGGGAATGCCAGGTTCGGATGAACAGCAATCCCTTCGCCTCCCAGCAGTTCTATCTTGAGTCCCGGGACGCCGGGGAGTAGCATTACTGCGCGCCACTTGTCAAGAGAGACTCTCTGGGATAGATTTATTCCATGAGCATCTATGTAGTCGATGGTAGTTTTCCGATCAGAGGTAAAATTCGCGCGGGGGGCAATAAGAACTCCGCCCTTCCCTGTATCGCCGCAACGGTCCTGTCCGATGAACCGGTAATTCTCAAACGGATTCCGGACATCGAAGATGTGCACGTCATGTTCGATATACTTACCCATCTGGGAGGTGAGGTTGAACGTCTTGGGCGGAATGAATACCGGGTCCAGGTCTCGGATATAAAGACCCATGAGATTCCAACTTCCCTGGCAAAACACATCCGGGCATCCATCTTATTTGCCGGATCTCTGCTCGCCCGGGTCGGGAAGGTGGAGCTTCCGCCTCCCGGCGGCGATGTAATCGGACGCCGGAGACTGGATACCCATTTTCTGGCTTTTACCTCCCTCGGCGTTCGGGTGGAGGTTGACGGACTGTTCACCCTGAGCACCAATAAACT
>JBNGED010000175.1:0-5610 GCA_049975605.1 Sediminispirochaetaceae bacterium
TGCGTATTCATCCATATACCGCCGCCCGGCAGGAGGTTGCTCATTTTCGTCAGCACAGGAATCAGAATTTTCTCCATAAAATGCGTATAATAGAGGCTCTCTCCGACATGCAGAAGCTTTCCATCGGCGCCGATCCGTCGAACATCGGCATCGATGGTCCGCTGGAGTTCATCGTCGATGTCGATTGTGTTCCGGGGGTCCTCCATGATCTCATGGAATTTCCTTATCCGGTAAGGCACGCGCGCAAACACATACCCTCTCGCCTCCAGCACGTTCTCGAACGAATCGGGAAAATACCGGTAATAGAGTTCCAGAAGTCGGCACAGATACACAATCTGGTGATCCCCCCAGTAGCCGATATTAGACCAGGGATCATCCGGATCATAGACCTCCCAGTCGATTCCGTCGCTTGAAATCCGGTAGGGATTATACCCGTCGGCGGTGGAAGCATTCAGGAACCTGGTGATCATTCCGTCAAGATACGCAGGGTATGAAAGCGCCAGGGCTTCCCAGTTCTGAAAGATATCCCGCCAGTTCCCCTGGTAGGCTGTTGCCCGGGTACCATCCGGCTTCCGCAGATCTATGGAGAACCTGTTCCACGGACGGCTGGGGTCCCCATGACGACGGCTGAATGTGAGCGGCAGATATTCGCTGGCGAGACGAATCAGGTCCGGATCACGGTCCATTTCCGCGGATTGCAGCATTTCGAATAAATCGAATCGATGTATACTCGCCGGCAGCCGATCAAGAAAATCCCTGTAACGCTTCGCTACCGGGAAATTCCAGGAGGAGACAAATTCACGGAAGTCATCCCGATTAATCCGGTATCCATCGGAGAAAATCCCTCCCCGCATGATATTGAAGAGCACATTCGATTCATGGCGTCCGACAATACGTCGGTCGCCGGTCGATTGAAGCCCGTCGGAAGCCGATATCAGGCGGCGCAGCTCCATCGTGCCGATCTCTATGTCCCGCTTTACCATCGACCGGATCGATTCCGGAGTTCCGGACCGAAGCACGGTCAGAGTATCGACCACCTCTCCCCGATCCTGCTCCACATCGGCGGCCATCAACCATGAATGCGATTCTCTTCCTTTCAGTCCCACTGAAGCCTTCAGAATATATGCGCCCCTGCGGCCCCGAAGGCAGGCCTCCGGTCTGACCTGTCCCCCCTCGAGGAAGCTGTGCACCTGGCTGCTGGACAACAGGACGATCGGGTCGTGCAATCCAGTCTGCCACACGGTGGTAGCCCTCAGCGCTTCACTCGGTTCCGCCCGGTCGCTGATTATGGAACTGAGAGTAAATAAGCCCATGCCCGTTCCGGGATCCAGCTCGCACTGTTTATAGCCGTCCATCAATGTGCTCATTCTCTCCTGGGTCACCTGGTCGGATCCTGCCGGAAGGATATTTCTCAAGCCGTCGAGAACTTCCAGTTCGACGCTATCAGGCAGATCGTTGGCCACCCGGGCGGTCCGGACGATCCCGAAGCGCTCACTGAATTCCCAGCAGTAGGAGAAGGTGAGTCCCAGGCTCGTATTGATCTCTTCAAAGACGACGCGATTGCCGTTCACGCTCCTATGCAGCCGCCGACGGTTCTCGTAGACCCTCCCCGCCCAGGAGGCCGCGAAGGGTTCCCATAGATACGTATGAGTTCCGCGCCTGACGAAAAAATATGTTATCGGACCGGTGGTTTCGGCAGCATCATGAATTTTATCATCCGTGCAGTACGGAAAAAGGGCATGATCCGCGCTTTTTCGGCCGGCGGTCAGCCCGCCGCGGCTCGAAAGGTACATCCAGTGATCGGAATGACTGATGATCGACATGAAAAACGGGTCCATATGATCATAACCGTCGATTGTGTAATGCGTAACCCCGTCAATTACAGTCTGTTCTTCGCTGATAGCGGAGTGAACGGATTGGAGACGATGACCGCCGAGAAAGATTTCTTGCGTCTGCATAGTACAGCATATTCTATATTCATATTAGAAATGTTGCAACATTTATTTTATTTGTTCCTACATTTAGTATCTGTTTATCATTAAAGATAAAAAAAACGATAACAAATTTCTAACATATCTTTTATAATTTAGAAGAGACACAAGAAGCTTTCTAAAGGAGGAAGATGAATGACAAAACGATTAGCGGTTTTTTTTCTACTGGCCATGGTTGCTCTTTCCGCTTTTGCCGGGGGGGCCCAGGAGGAACCTGCAGCAGTCGAAGAATGTACGAACAGAGGTTTACTCGATGTTATGTACTGCGATGAGGATGGAGATCTGGTAGCGGATCTTCCGAAAGACGAGAAGGAGTGGGTAGACCCGGATACTATTATCTTTGCATACACGCCTGTAGAAGATCCGGCGGTGTATCAGGACATCTGGCAGCCCTTTATGGACTATCTCGCAGAAGTAACTGGTAAAGAGGTCCGTTTCTTTTCAGTAGACTCCTATGCAGCCCAGGTAGAGGCAATGCGTGCGGGACGGCTCCATGTGGCGGGTATCTCTACCGGTCCCACACCGTTTGCAGTGAATCTGGCCGGGTATGTTCCCTTTGCCATCATGGGAGGAGCGGACGGCCAGTTTGGTTATACCCTCCAGGTATTTGTTCACGCAGACAGCGACCTGTACGCCCTGGAAGATTTGAAGGGTAAACGGGTAGCCCACACGACCCCCACATCGAACTCCGGCAACCAGGCACCGACGGCGCTGTTCCCCAGTTACGGTGTGGTTCCCGGAGAGGATTACGAAATCGAATTTTCCGGAAGTCATGAGAACTCAGCTCTCGGGGTTGTGGCAAAGGATTACGATGCCGCGCCGGTAGCATCAGAGGTTGTGGACCGGATGGCTGAACGCGGATTGTACGATCCCGCGGATATTCGGATCATTTTTGAGACCGATCCCTTCCCCACAACTTCCTACGGGCATGCACACAATCTGCATCCCGACCTGGTGGAGAAGATCAAGGAAGCCTTTCTTTCCTACAAGTTTGCGGGGACTCCTCTCGGAGAAGAGTTCGGCGTAGACGGTTTCATACCCATCACGTACCAGAAACAGTGGGAGGTTATCCGGACGATCCAGAAAAATAACGGAATCCAGTACACCTTTGAGGGTCTGGAATAGACTGAGAAGGCACGGATTATCTTGCTGAAATAGAGAGGGCGGTGTCGCAATGCAGGAAAGCATTTGTTGACACCGCTTTTCTTTCCCTCTACACTGACAATCATGTTGGAAATACGAAATCTCGTTAAAAGCTATGGCAAGGGGGAGCAGGTCCTTAAGGGGCTCAATTTTTTTACCGAAGGGAAAGACCTTACTGCCATAATAGGTTCTTCAGGAGCCGGGAAAAGTACTATGCTGCGCTGCATCAACCGGCTTGTCGCCGCTGACTCGGGGGAGATCCTGTTTGAAGGTGAGGACCTGCTGAAGTTGAACGGGAAGGCGCTGCAGAATGCCCGCCGGAAGATCGGTATGATATTTCAATCCTATAACCTTGTTGACCGGCTGACAGTCATGGAGAATGTGCTTTCCGGACGTCTGGGCTATACCTCCTTCCTCAGAGGGGTTTTTCGGAAATTCCCCCAGGAAGATCTTGATAATGCCTATCATCTGTTAAAACGGGTAGGTCTTGCCCAGTACATAAATAAAAGGTGTGATGAGTTGTCCGGAGGCGAGCGGCAACGGGTTGGAGCGGCCAGAGCTCTTATGCAGAACCCGCGCATTCTGCTTGCGGATGAGCCGACCGCTTCCCTGGATCCAAAGACTTCGGAACGGATAATGGCTCTCATTGCCGAGTTGACCGAGGAACTTCATTTACCAGTCCTGATCAATCTGCATAATGTAGCTCAGGCAAAACAGTATGCAAAACGGATTGTAGGTCTCAGAGGCGGGGTAATGATTTTTGACGGAACCCCGGATGAGCTTACCGATGAGATACTGGAACGGATCTATACCAGCAAGGATGAGCTCGATGAGCAGCTTCATCCGCAAACGGGTTAGAGTCTATGAGCAGTACATCTTTTCACTGGAAAAAACCGCATTTTATACCGAACCCCCTGCTGCGATTCGGGCTCTACGCAGCGGCGGCTCTTTATCTTGTTTATGCCTTTGGAACCCTGCAGATAGACCCTGAACGGATAGTCCGGGGTATACCGCGGGCGATTCAGATCTTTTCCGGGGCCATTCCCCCTGACTTTGTCGCCCGCGGGTCGCTTATCGTCAAAGGTTTTATCGAAAGTATTCAAATTACCCTTCTGGCCACCTTTGCCGGGGTCTTGCTGAGTATCCCCTTTGCTTTTGCGGCATCCAGGAATATTGCCGTTATGCCGATCTATGTTATCGGCAGAGGATTTATCATAATCGCTAGGAGCCTTCACCCGGTGGTTCTGGGTGTTCTTTTCGTCAAGGCGGTTGGATTCGGGGCCTTTGCCGGAATCCTCACCCTAATAATCTATACTATCGGCTTTGTCGGGAAACTTCTGGCTGAGGCTATCGAAGAGATTAAATATGGTCAGATAGAGGCGATCCGGTCCACCGGGGCCGGTTTTCCGACGATCCTTGTCTATGCGGTTTTCCCCCAGATCCTACCCCGATTGATCGGCTTAACCATGTATCAGTTCGATATCAACTTACGGGCATCCGCAGTTATCGGGCTGGTCGGCGCCGGCGGTATAGGTAGTACATTGAATTCTGCTTTCGGCCGGTATGATTACGGAACCGCGTCAGCCATTCTTCTGGTCATGATTGCCATCATTCTGGTGACCGAAGCTATCAGCGGTAAACTGAGGAGGTTTACCAGATGAGCAGCCTGAGTTCCGGACCGCTGAAAGAGCTGGGAAACAAACATTTCGTTTGGCACCGCTATTCGGTGAAACAACGAATCGGCCGCTACTCCGCCTTTTTTCTTGTGGCGGTGCTGCTTGCGTGGACCTTCAGCACGATTGATATTTTCTGGCCATGGGTGTGGAGCGCGCCGGAGGAAATCAGTGATCTCTTTTCCCGCATGATACCTCCAAACCCGCTGACGATTCCTGAAATTGTCCCTGCGCTTATTGAAACAATTAACATTGCAAGTATTGGAACGCTTTTTGCGGTTATCCTTGCACTTCCCGTAGCTTACTTCGCCGCGATCAATGTTTCGCCGAACAAGATTGCCATCTGGATTGCCAGAGTGATTATTGTTTCTTCCCGTTCCATCAATACCCTGATCTGGGCATTGCTGTTTGTCGCAATCCTTGGACCCGGTCCCCTGGCCGGTGTAGTGGCTATTAGCTTCAGGTCCATAGGTTTTCTCGGGAAATTGATCGGGGAAGGAATAGAGGAGACGGACTGGGGCCCGGTTGAGGCGCTTCAATCCTCCGGAGCTTCCACGGGTCATATCATAACTTATGCTGTTGTTCCCCAGATTATTCCCACATTCTGGGCCGTGACCATCCTGCGATGGGACATCAATATCCGTGAATCAACAGTGCTCGGAATGGTTGGAGCAGGGGGGATCGGCATGTTGTTCCAGGTCGCCATCGATCTGTTCCGATGGAATTCAGTATCCATGATTCTCGTATCAATCATCGTGGTAGTGCTGTTCGGTGAAGTGATCACCGGTATTGTCCGAAAAAAG
>JBNGED010000176.1:0-5601 GCA_049975605.1 Sediminispirochaetaceae bacterium
GACTGATGCTCCGCAGAAGCTTGTATCGGTCTATCCCCGCCTGCCTCAGATAGTATGAGCCGTAGGAGTTCTCCTGATCGAATATCGACACGAGGATGTCCGAAAGGTCAACGATCTCTTTCGAAGAACTCTCGGTATGAAAGATCGCCTTCTCGATAACCTCCTGGATTCCGATGGTCTGAATCGGTTCCTGGTCTTCAATGGTCGGAATCTTCCGGCTGATGTAGTCTTCTACATTTTTCCTGATTTCATCCGGATCGGCACCGCAGGCTATCAGGATGAACTGTATGGACTCGAAAAAGAGGGAGGAATACAGCAGGTGCTCCGGCGTGAGGTATTCACTTCGGCGATCCTTCGCTTCGAGGTATGCAGCATTGATGACGCTCTGGACATCCTGGGATATCTTCATTGAACGGTTTACTCCTTCTCAATCACGCATTCGAGGGGATACTCGTGTTCCTTTGCCAGCTGCTTTACCTGAACTGTCTTGGTACGGGCAATGTCGTAGGAGTACACTCCGACGACTCCCCTTCCCTTTTTGTGGACATCCATCATTATTTTAGTTGCCTCAGCGGCTGCCTTGTGGAAGATCTTCTGGATCACCCACACGACAAAATCCATGGTTGTATAATCGTCATTCAGCAGCACTACCCGGAACATATCCGGTTCCCGTGTTTTCTGTTCTTCCTTCTCCTGAATGCTGGTACCGTCGTTCCATTGAATATCTTCAGGCATCTTATCCCCTTTGTACAGCCCGGCCGAGTGTGTCTATCACAGTTGTAATCCCTGTTCCGTGTTTAAAGAGTACTCAATCAAAATTCAAGCGTCAAGCTATTCGGGGGGTGCAAAGTAGCCGATTTCCCCTCTTCCGCTGCGTCCGAATATGGAGACCTGGACTTCAAGGGGAAGATAGTTCCTTCCGAAGTTCGGCTCTCTGTTTGATCGGAAGGAGAGGATATACCGTCCGGTCTTCAATGATCTGATGTTCTCGACCACCGGAGACACTCCTTCGGGATTGTAGGCATACACGTGGATTCCGCCGGTCTTTTCGCAGAGATACTCTATCTCTTCGGCGGCTGCTCCTTCCGGATCCAGGGAAACGCTGTAGAAGGCGATATTGTTGTTCCGCAGATAATCCGCCAGATGAATCAATTCGTACGTATCGAAGGCATTCTCCGGCAGCTTGCCGGAGTTGATATACACCACTGCCCTCCGCTCACCGCTGTCGAGAAGGGGGGAAGCCGCGAGACGAAGTCCCTGGTCGAAGACCCATGTATCATCCATGGCTCCGCTGAGAGCGGCTGCTCTGACCTGGGCGGCATCCTGCCCGTCTTCGAGTCTGAGCACCGGGTCATTGACTGCATAGACCACATGAACTTTCCCATCCGGAAACAGTTCTTCCGCAAGCTGTGAGCTTATCTGGGCAATCATGTCGCTGCTGGTTCGCATGTGCCCGGATCCTTCGATCAGAAGGGTCACTTCGGCGAAGGGGGAATCGTTGATCGAGTATTCGAGAGAGGTGTCCCCCACCGGATAGCGCCCTTCGGTAATGTAAAAATTCTCCTGCTGCAGTCCCACGAAAGGGGCGCCGCTGCGGCGCTGCACGGTAAGATCGACATAGACGTTCGGGAAGCGATCGGAGTTCACCTGATTTATCTGCACGAAGAGCCCGGCATACATCCGGTTGAAATCAGCCTGCATTGAAACGATACTGCGGTTGAAATCCACGAGCAGGAGATTGTCATTGGCATCCCGGATTGCGTGGATCATGCGTGCCGTCGCGCCGTCGGGTATGAAAACAGGGGAAAAAGTCTCGGTATCGATCTCGAACAGCAGCACCTGGGACTCATCCGACACGATGAGTTCACCCTCTCTGTAAAGCGAAATCCCTTCCGGTCCCTGCAGGATGCTGCTGTCAATCGATTTTATATAGTTGCCGCTCTCATCGAATACTACCAGCTGCCGCTTCTGCTTGTCGGCAACAAATATGAAATCATTGTAGGCCTGGATACCTGTAGGTTCCCCGATACCTCCGAACATTGCGGTCTTTTTCCCAAATGTGAGAATGAAGTTCCCATCGTAATCGAACTTGGCAATCCTTCGATTCCCCTGATCGGTGACATAGAGATACCCCTTCCCGTCGTCAGTAATATACTGAGGCCCCAGAAGCTGTCCGGGACCGGTGCCCGTCTCTCCGAACCGTTTGACGACCCGGCCGTCAGGACTGCAGTGAACGATCCGATCCCCCGAGAACTCGGTAATGAAGAGCCCCTCCCGGCTGATCGTGAGATCGAAGGGGTGATTCAGCCCTTCGATGCCCCCGCGGAAGGTCCGCATGATCGTTCCGTTCGCGGAAAATTTAATCACCTCGTTGCGCGCGAAGGCCACGATAAAAAATCCGCCGTCCCGATCCGGTACCGCGGATGTCGGCCGGATGAACAGCGTGCCGTTATCATCGTCTCCCTCGAGCTTGTGGAATTCCACGTACTTCGGAGCTGTTTCGATACCGCTCTCCGCGCTGCGGCGGTATTGGAGCATCGAGAGCATCGTGTTCGAAGCCGTACCCAGCAGCCCCTGTTCCTTCAACCGGGACCACATCTCCAGTGCGGTCGATGTGTAGCCGTTGTGGTAATAGGTCCTTGCCAGCCACTTTTCGGCAAGGGTGTAATCCGGTTTTATGGTGAGGCTCTTCTCGAAGGAGAGAACAGCCTTGTTGTAGGCCCCCTCGTGGAAGGCACGCACGCCGAACTGCAGCTCTTCTTCGGCATAGACCTGGTCCATGTCGAAGTTATCCTGCCCGGATATCGCCGCGAGCGGCAAGAACAGTAGACAGACGATTAAGAGACCTCTCTGCATGCTTCCTCCCTTCTACTCCTCAGGTGAAAATTCGCCGACCACCTTGTCGAGGTGGGTACGGATGATCGGGTGGTCCTCTGCCATCTGATAGGCCTTCTTGATGTACCGGTGGGCTTCCCGGTACTTCCCGAGCTTGAAATAGACCCAGCCGAGTGAATCGAGATACGCCGGCTCCTCCGGACGCAGCCGTACAGCCCGTTTACACAGCTCCAGGGCCTCTTCGAGATTGTCCCCCTGCTCGGCCCGCAGATAACCCGTGCTGTTCAAAACATTTGCGTTCTCGGGATCCAGTTCCATCGCCTTGAATATATAGTCGATGCTCTCGTCGATCTTGCCCTGCTGAGACAGAATGAATGAATAGACCGAGAAAACCTGGACCGATTCGAATCCTCCTTCGAGGAGATTCTTCACCTCATATTCGGCGAGCGAATACCGTTGGGTCTTGCTGTATATGATCGCGAGGAGGAGTCTGCACTGATAGAGATGGAGAAAATCGGGATGCGTGGTGACGACCTGCTCGAGATGCAGCAGCGCATCATCGTACCGTCCCATCCGGAAATAGCAGAGCCCGAGATAGTAGGAGACATCGGGATTGTCCTCTTCCGAATCACCGAGGGACAGCAGTACCCCGAGAGCCTTCTCGTAGCGTTTGGCTTTATAGAGCCGTTTGGCAGTAGCTATGGCATTACTCATTATCTTCCATCCTGAATCGTGCGGCTTTGTACATATGGGTCTCTTCGTGGTTCATTGGATGCAGGTACACCGGTGAAATGGAAATATGCCCCTCCTGAACGGCGTTCCAGTCGCTCCCCTTCTCTTCTTCGGCATGAATCGCCTCGCCGGAGAGGAAATAATACCTGTCGCCGTTCGGCGCCACGTACTCGTCGGCCCGGTCGCTGTAGATTCGCCTCGATGGGTGGGTTATTGCAACCGCGTATTCCTCTTCCGACTCCGGCGGGAAGTTTATGTTGATAAAATGATCCGAACTCCACAATCCGAGCAGAATATCCAGGTTCCTGCGGACGAAGCTGGCTGCATGCCGGTAGGGGAAGGGAGGCATCGTCGGGGCGACCGAAACGGCGATACTCGGGATTCCCACCAGCGCCCCCTGCCTGGCCGCCGCTGCGGTTCCCGAATAGATGATATCGGTGCCGAGGTTCGGTCCCCGGTTGATTCCGGAGATAATAAGCTCAGGTCTGACCGGTATCGCTCCCAGGAGGGCATACAGCACAGTGTCTGCGGGAGTGCCGCTGCAGGCGAACATCCGTGTGTCCACCTTTCTGAACCGTACCGGCTCCCTGAGGGTTATCGAATGGCTTGTTCCGCTCCGTTCCTGATCGGGGGCAGTAACCCACACCTCATGCTCTCCTTCGAGAGCCTCTTTGAGAGCAATCAAACCGGGACTTTCTATTCCGTCGTCGTTACTTATCAATACACGCATTGGACTAATTATATGCTATTTCAGCTTATTTTGAAAACAGGCTTAAGCCGGGAAGAGTACACGGGCCCCCTGCCTAGGCTTGACAATGTGATAGATGGGATGGAATCCGAAAATATGCTCATACTCGTCCAGCCGGCTCTCATATTCGGGCAAGGCGTTCCGGTCGCACAAGGTAAGCGTACAGCCGCCGAATCCGGGGCCGAGGAGTCTGGAGCCGTAACAGCCCTCCACCTCCATTGCCCGTTTCACGAGCCAATCTATCTCGGGACAGGAAACCTCGAAATTGTCCCTCAGGCTCTCATGAGACCGATACATGAGCTTGCCGAAAGCCGCTCCATCCCCCCTCTGCAGCAGTTCCTTCGCTTCCAGTACCCTTTCATTCTCCTGCACCACGTGAATACAGAGCCGCCGGGAAGATTCCGGCAGCAATCCCATTCCTAGCCGTATCTCCTGTGTGGTAAGGTCCCGAAGGCTCTTCTGGTTGTTTCTGTCCCGGAGCAGCCCGATGCTGCTGGTGCAGATATCGTACCGTTCGGTGATCTCGTCCTGGATACCGATCTGCTTTATTCCTCCCTCGGTAAGTATCAGGGCCATCTCTTCAAATTTGATCGGAATATGATGAAAATCCAGAGAACGGAGGTCCAGGAAGAGAGCGCTTCCCTTGCGGAAGTAATATGCACACAGCTGGTCGGTAATCTTTTCGTTTTTACCCATAAAAGCGGTCTCTGACAGATAGGCCAGCTGTATGAGCTGTACATCCTGTATGTTGAGTGAAAAAAGGGTCCGCACCGCCAGGGCGGCGGCTACTTCCAGTGCGGCGGACGAACCAAGACCGACTTCACGGGGAATATCGCTCCTGATGCTCACGTTCATGCCCTTGAACGAATACCCGAGCTGAAGAATTTCAAAAAGAACTCCTTTTACGTAGTTAGCCCAGCGGTCCTCCCGTTTATATTTCAGGTTGGCTATGGTAGTCCTCTTGCGTTCATTCAGATCTACCGAATAGAATCGCAGAGAAGTGTCGGTTCTTTTTGAAATAGCAACTTTTACGGTTAGGTGCAAACCTGTCTGCAGCACATATCCGTCGTGAAAATCGGTGTGCTCGCCCATCAGGTTCACTATCCCGGGAGCTTCAGTGACAACCTCCGGTTCCTCTCCATATTCGGCTACATGCTGAGAGAAAATTGCATCCATCTATTTACCTTAGAGCCGGATTTATAATCATATATCATCTTAAAAGAAAACCCTACTGAATGCAACTAAATCTTTTTTGATGAAACCCGGGTATAATTCCCTCTGCTGTA
>JBNGED010000177.1:0-5597 GCA_049975605.1 Sediminispirochaetaceae bacterium
TGCTGGTGAACTCGCCCAGGGTCGAGGGCCGGGACCGGATATTCATTCACGGGGAAAAAGAGTTCGAAAAAGCCGAAGAACACCGCCGCTCCGGCGTGCCGCTGCCGGTGGAGGTGGTGGAAAAACTAAAGGCTAAAGGACAGGAGACGAAGGTCCCCTTTGATCTGACACCGCTCGGCTGATAAGGTTCGGCAGCACCCTCCAGTAGGATAGAACAGGGCAGAGAAAGATTTGTAAAAACGCCGGCTGCTCCCTTCCATTTCATTTTCTTTTTTTTATCGAAAACCTTCAAAAATAAATCTTGCCTTTTTAGTAAGGATTTCTATATTAAAATAATCTTATAGAACAACTTTTAGATACAAGGGGTTTCAAATGAAAAAGATTGTTATAGGCATCCTGGTACTGAGCGTTTTTATCCTGGCATCCTGTGCAGGCACACCGGAAAGCAAAGAAGATGGAATGAAAGCTCCGATGGCTGAAGAAATGCCGTCGATAGCCGAGATTGCAGTGGATGACGGACGGTTTACTACCCTGGTGGCTGCCCTTGATGCGGCCGATCTCGTAGATACTTTGTCGAATGATGGTCCATTAACCGTGTTCGCACCCACCGACGACGCATTCGCCAAACTGCCTGAAGGGACAGTTGAATCTCTTCTGAACGACATCCCGACCCTCAAGAGCATTCTGCTGTATCACGTCGTCTCCGGTAAAGTCATGGCTTCCGACGTAGTCGAGATCGACTCCGCTCCAACTCTGAACGGAAAGGACGTGATGGTGAAGGTCGATATGGGAAAAGTATACATCAATGATGCCCAGGTCATCATAACCGACATAGAAGCATCCAACGGTGTAATTCATGTTATCGACACAGTGATCCTTCCATAACTCAGCCCCGCGAATAGTACAATACATCAACAGAAAACCGGGCCTTTCGGCCCGGTTTTTTAATGGAAAATCTGTTCGCACAAAGCGAATTTCACTCGTTTCCCGGTGCGAGCACTATCTCGAATTCGGCGCCGCCGTTGCTGCGGTACGACAGTTCACCCCCCAGCTGGTTCACCAGCAGGATGACGATCTTCATACCGAGAGATTCCGTCGTGAAGGGATCGAATCCTTCAGGGAGCCCCCCGCCGTTGTCCGCTACTATCATCCTGGCCTTCCCCTCGTCTTCCCGCTGCAGGTGCAGCCTGATACTGCCGTCCCTGTGCCCGTCGAAGGCATACTTCATCGAGTTCGATACCAGTTCGTTGATGATCAGGCCCAGGGCAAGTGAGTCGTCTATTCCGAGGGAAATGTCCTCCACCCTGGTCTCGAGCCGGACCTTCGCCTCACGCTGAAAAGTCTGTATCACCTCTTCGGCCAGGGATTGCAGATAATCCCTGATTGGAAGCTGTGCAAGTTCGCTTGAACGGTAGAGTCTCTCATGCACGAGGGACATGGAGTATATCCGGGACTGAATGCTCTTCAATATATCGACTACATGGCCGTCATCTTCCTTGCTGACCTGGAGGTAGATGATAGAGACGATCTTCTGGAGATTGTTCTTGACCCGGTGATGCAGCTCCCGCAGCAGGATGTCCTTCTCTTTGATGATTCTGTTCAGCTGGCTCTCGGTAGCCTTGAGCTCGGTGATGTCGTCGAATGTTGCGAAGCCGTAGGCCGGTTTTTCATTCTTCCCGTCGAAAAGGGGAACGGCGTTGATCTTGATCCATCGACGGCTTTTGTCTCTTCGATTGACCACTCCCATGATCACATTCTCCACATTTTCTCCCGTCCGCAGGGCCACCATAATCGGGTGCTCGTTGGGTGGAAAGGGCGTACCATCTTCCCTGATTGCCTGCCAGCCCGGGTCCCTGGAGTCCTTGTCCGTCATGTCCTGCGTGTCGAGGCCGAGTATCCTTGCCGCCGCGGGATTGGCGGTAATTATCTTGCCGTCGCTGCGGTGATACACGACCCCGTGGGACATGTGACTGAAGAGAGTCTGATACCTGACCTCCCCCTCTTCATAGGCCTTGCGGAGGTGACGCCAGTCGTCGATATCGAACACGACCCCCAGAATTCTGGCGGGCTGTCCATTCTCCTGCCACTCGGCCACTTCTCCGCGGTCGCGGAACCATCGATACCTGCCGTCCTTCGCCTTCAGCCGGTATTCGGCTGTATAGATCTGCTCCTTCCCCGCGAGAACCCTCTTCATCGCATCCATCGTGTCCTCATAATCATCCGGATGCAGGAAACTGGTCCATCCTTCATATCCCGGCCCGATTTCAGAAGGTTCGTAGCCGAGCATCTCAGCTTTACGCGGGTCGAAGGCGACTTCACCCGTACGGTAGTTCCAGTCCCACCAGGCCATCCTGCCGGTCTCGAAGGCATGGTTGAGGGTGGCGTTCAGCAGGTGCAGATCCCGCTCCGCCCTGGTCTGCTCGGTGATGTCGATAAAGGTCAGGACGACTCCGCCGACGGTACTGTTCGGGCGAACGAAGGGATGGATCCGCTTGATATACTGGTTCCCCCCCTTGCTCTCTATCCGGCGCTCCACCGGTTCGAGGCTCTCCATGACCAGCCTGGCGTGGTCAATGATCTGCTCCGCGGTTATGTCGGAAAAGTTGGTGGCGAAGTCGTGGATCTGTCGGCCGATGTCCTTCTCCTCAAGCCTGAAGACTGTTTTGAGTTCGGGAGTGAATTTACGTATGCGGAGGTCCGTGTCGAGGAAGAGGGTCCCGATTCTGGTACTCGCCAGGAGGTTGTCCATATCGGCATTGAGCAGTTCGAGCTCTTCATTCTTGGCCTGCAGCTCGGTATTGACCGTATACAGCTCCTCGTTCACCGACTGCAGCTCCTCGTTTGTGCTCTGCAGCTCCTCATTGGATGCCAGGAGTTCTTCATTCGAAGACTGCAGTTCTTCGTTGCTCGTTTCCAGCTCCTCGATGATCTCCTGCCGTTCCGCTCTGGCCACATCGAGTTCGTGCTCGAGGTCCCTGATATTCTCCTCGGCGTAGGTGCTGATCTCAAGCCGCTCCCCCTGCTGCGAACCGCTCTCCTCCGGAGATTCGAGGAATTCGACCAGATATATCGTCTCGCCGATGGTGGAGACCATGCTGCGGAAGCTGATGGTCACACTCGTCTCTTTCCCGTCCCGCTCGATGAGCAGGTTGTCGTACTTGACCGGATGGTTCTTCTCTTCGAGCCGCCGGACACCGTTGCGCACGAAAGAGATCAGCTTTGGATCGAGGAGCTCCAGCAGATTGTTGCTGAAGGTTCCCTCCCGGAGCCGTACGTACTGTTCGATAGCCCCCCGGAAGAAAAGGATCTCGAAGCGTGAATTCACGAATATGCAGGGTGGAGAGTAGATATCCAGCAGCGTACGGTAGTAGAAGGAGTTGTCGTCCTCCTTCTTCCGGGGGGCGCCGACTTTTTTACGCCCGCCGAAACCCACCGGGTGCCTCACCGAAGTACCGCCGGAGGGCCGCGGCGATTCGATGATTTTTTTCTCCGAATTGCTCCGGAAGATGCGCCACTTCGAGTTGATCGTGTCGAAGAACTCCTCGTAGCGGGTGATGTTCTCACTGTGACCGAGGAAGAGGAAGCCCGTCCGCTGCAGGGCGAACTGAAAGAGCTCCAGTGCATAGTCCTGGGCCTCCAGCTGGAGATAGATCAGGAGGTTGCGGCAGGATATCAGGTTGAGTCGGATGAAGGGCGGGTCTTTCAGCAGGTTGTGGTAGGAAAATACGATCTTGTCCCGGATCTTGCGGGTAATCCGCAGGGTCTCTCCGATCTTGATGAAGTAGTCCAGTCTGTGCGCAGGAATGTCCGCGGTTATGTTCACTGAATACTCACCCTGGCTGGCGATGCTCAGCGCCTCGGTGTCAACATCCGTGGCGAAGATCTTGTAGTCCCGGTAGACCTGGTTCTTCTGCCGGTACTCCTCGAGAAGAATAGCGATGCTGTAAGCCTCTTCCCCGGTATTACAGCCGCAGACCCACACCCGGATCGGATCGGTTCCCTCCTCCTTGAAGAGAGCTGGAATTACCTTGTTCTCCAGAATTTCGTAAGCATCCGGGTCCCGGAAAAAACTGGTCACGCCGATCAGCAACTCGTTGGTCAGTTTGTTCCGCTCCTCCTCGCTGCGGCTGCAGAACTCGAAATAGGACGGAACATCGAAGTAATGCAGGAGGTCCATCCGCTTCCGGATACGCCGTATAAGGGTCGTGTCCTTATAAGAATTGAAATTGATCCCCGAGTGCTGAGCGGTCAGCTGGATAATGTCGGCGTAATCCTCCGGCACCGCTTCATCCACGGGCGCCTCCGCCTCACGCTCCATCAGCCGGATGAGAAAGGACGCCAGATCCTCCGGCTTGCCGACATAGTCCGGAAGCCCGGTCTTGATGGCCATATTCGGCATTCCATCGAACTGGGCCGAACCGGGAGACTGTACCAGGATCAGGCCTCCGGTCTCGCGGATATTTTTTATTCCCCGGGAACCGTCCGTCCCGGTACCGGACAGGATAATTGCCACCGCCTGCTCCTGGTAGGCTTCGGCCAGGCCGTGTATGAAGATGTCGATCGGAAGGGTGTAGCGCTCTTTCTTCTCCTCGAAGAAGAGCGCATCCTCCCTGCACACAAGGGTCTTGTCACGCCGGTTCAGGTAGATGTGATTGGCCCGTATTTTCGTACCGTTGTCGGGTATGACCACCGGCATGCTCGTCTCTTTGCTCAGGAGCTCGTCCATCAGGCTCTTGAAATCCGGCGAGAGATGCTGAACTATGACGAATGCCATCCCCGTATCAGACGGTATATTGCGAATCAGCACACGGATTGCATCCAGGCCGCCAGCGGACGCTCCTATCCCGACCACAAAGCGCGGCTTTTTTCCCATCGTCTGCCCCTCATCTGAGATAATTTTGATTACTTTTTTAGTAAGTAAATGCTGCTACTAAATAATATAGAAATCCTATATACCGTCTGCAAGTGCTTCTTTAAAAAAATCATCCTATCTGGACGCCGTCTGTCCGCCGCCAGCATGCTTCCGGCCGTCCGCCGATCCATCATCGTCCATTCCCGCCTCAGCCATTCCCGGCAGGTCGCCGCCCGCTTTGTAGCCGATATCTTCTTGCCGTCGGGCCGTCGCCTCTCCGACCCAGTGAGTCTCCGATTGTCTGCCTCAAGCCTGCCTGTTTCCTGCCGCCGGTCCAACCTCAGCCGATCCCGGCGGCTGGATTTTCCCCCGCAGGGGCCTTATCATGAAAAGAGGAGAACCACATGCAAGGTCACTCGATCGAAGAGTATTACTTCGGCACCATGACCGTGGACGGAAAGATCTACACCAGGGACCTGATCATCCTTCCGGATGGAATCCAGCCGTCATGGCAGCGGGAGAAGAGCCATCATCTCAAGCGCGGGGACCTGAAGGAGATTATCGACAGTAAACCCGAGGTCCTCGTCCTGGGAACGGGAGCATACGGAAAAATGGAGGTCGGGGAAAAAGCCAGGAAGGAACTGAAAGACCACGACATAGAACTGGTGGCGGCGCCTACCGGCCGGGCGGTCAAATACTTCAACCGTCTTCAATCCGTGAAAAGGACCGTCGGGGCGTTTCACCT
>JBNGED010000178.1:0-5587 GCA_049975605.1 Sediminispirochaetaceae bacterium
ACGTCAACGTCCTCACCGGATCCGACGGCGTCATACGGGGGGCCTCCGGCGGTCACTCGGACACCGCCATAGGGTCGGGGATCTCCATCATCGTCGCCCCCCTCTTCCGCGGCCGGACCGCCACAGTCGTAGACCAGGTACAGACCATCATCACCCCAGGCGATACCGTGGACGTCCTGGTGACCGACCACGGAGTGGCCGTCAATCCGAAACGTCAGGACATCTACGACCGCCTGAAGACCAAGCACCTTCCTATTTACACCATCGAGCAGCTGCAGCAGAAAGCCGAAAAGATCACCGGCAGGCCTGAACCAGTGAAGTTCGAGAAGCGCGTGGTCGGAGTGGTCGAATACCGGGACGGGACCGTCCTGGATGTCATCCATCAGGTGAAGGATTAATCGAAGGGAAGCATATGGCCTCTCTCAATGACATCCTCGAGAGAAGAGAAGCCCGTGTCCGGCTCAGGGCCCGGCTCCAGCAGGAGCATCCCTGGCCGGCGGTGGTCTTTTCCCTGAATATTCCGGGACCGGAAAAAACCGGGGACCGCTACAATCTCATCCACAAAGCCGGGGAACGGGAACTGGCTGCCCAACTCGCCGCCGGCACCATGGAAGTCATCCGCAGGTGCATCGTCTACGGAGCATGCGGGAGGGAAGCCTTCTTCATAGTCCGCGCCGGAACCCGCGAACTCAAGGAGCTCTGCTGCCGGATCGAGGAAAATCACCCCCTCGGCCGCCTCTTCGACATGGATGTGTATGAACGGGAAGGATCCCCGCTCAGACGCTCCGATCTCGGCAAACCCTCCCGGCGATGCTTCCTCTGCAGCGCCCCCGCCGCCGAGTGCGCCCGTTCCCAGCGCCACAGCCCCTCCGAGATGACCGCCTTCATCGAGGCTGCCGTCAACGCTTTTTTCGGGACCTGATTATTTGCTTCCCCGCCGCCTGCCAGCCCGTGTAAGCACCACCGCCGGGCCCGGCCAGGAATATAAATCCCGGCACCGACGACCAATCAGGATGTTACCGGTCCGCAGCAGCGGCGAAGCAGGATGTTACCGCCCCTCACCGGCGGCGAAGCAGGATGTTACTGCCCCTCACCGGCGGCGAAGCAGGATGTTACTGCACCTCACCGGCGGCTGGGCGGATACAAAGTCTTTACACACAGGACCCAAATGCATATTCTATGACAATTACTCCGGGGAGGCTGGATGAACAGGGCGCAGATAGATAACTCCGACACACTGCCGGGATTCATACATGGACTCAGCGACGGGCTCAGTATCGCCATCGGGTACATGCCGATTGCCCTCACCTTCGGCCTTCTCGCGAAAAACACCGGCATAAGCCTTGCACACACCGTGGGAATGAGCCTGTTTGTCTTTGCCGGGGCCTCCCAGTTCATGGCCCTCGGCTTGATCGGTATTGGAACGGGAGTTGTTGAGATTGTTTTTTCCACCTTCATCGTGAATATCCGGCATCTGCTGATGAGCATGTCTCTCAATGAGAAGACGCTGCCCGAATCCCGCTTGAAAAAAGGCATTTACGCCTTCGGCATTACCGACGAAGTCTTCGCGGTTGCTTCCACCCGGGACGGCAATGTAGGGTCGCGGTACCTGTACGGAGTGGCACTGATGGCTTATCTCAGCTGGGTGCTGAATTCCGGGGCCGGCTACATCGTCGGATCGGCTCTTCCGGCTTCCGTGCAGGGCGGGATGGGCATTGCCCTGTACGCGATGTTCATCGGTCTTCTGATCCCAACTGTAAAAAAAAGTGTAAAAGCCCTGCTGCTCGCGGTGCTTGCCGGACTGCTGAACTATCTCTTTTCGAAGCTTCTCCCCGCCGGCTGGGCCATCGTAGCGGCTACCGTGGGGGCTGTAGTTGCAGTCGAGCTGATCGATGTGGTGAAGGGATTTGCCGCGCTTGATACTCCAGGAGCCAGGAGTGCACAGGATGGTTCCGTGCAGGAAGTGCGCGGCGGTCAGCAAAATGAGGAGGGCAGTGGTGAACTATAACGTATGGGTTCTGATTCTCGGAATGGCACTGGTTACCTACATTCCCAGAATGGCTCCGATGGTCATGATCGACGCGGAGCGTCTGCCGAAGCACCTTGTCAGAATGCTGAAGAATATTCCCTATGCAGCTCTCGGAGCGCTGATTTTTCCAGGGATTCTCACGGTCGATCAGAATATCTGGTTCGGGATAGTTGGAGGAGTGATAGCGGGGCTGATTGCTCTGAGCGGGGCGCATCTGGTGGTGGTTGTAATTGGCACTGTCCTAAGCTTAACTAGTTTGCTGAAAATTGGTGTTTTTTAAGCTCTAAAGACTGATATTATAAGTAGATCGCCACAAAACTAACTATTTAATTGAATATTTACCAGTAATATATAAATTTAGGCACTTTTTAGCACCATTTTTCGACAGACTAGTTGATTTTTGATTTAATGTTAGATATATTTCTAACATATACTATTTTGTTAGAAATATTTTATTTAAGGAGATCGATATGTTCAGCACATATCAGGAAATCCAGGACATGGTAACAGCCGGACAGAATGATAGGCTGGCCGTCAGCCTCTCCCGGAGAAAGCAGACTGACAGTTCCGAACCATACCGGCAGGGAATAGCGCCCGCCCGGTCCGCATATGCACTCGATAGGCTCGAAGGCCGTATAAGCAGAATACTCTCTCCTGCATATACGGCTGCCGGTCTTTTTCTCATACGCCTGGGACGAAATCTACTCGCCCACAGTTTGGAACCCGGTTGTCGAATGCTTGATCTGGACACGGCGGATTGTAAATAATAGGCCCATGAAAATTGAAATAATCCCCGCATTCGAGTTGCTCGGCGCACTGCTGAACTATGCCCGGCGCAGTGATGAGGAGGAGGACTGGATCGAGTCTTCGCAGGAGATAATCGACTGGCGCGCGAATGTGGAGAAAAATATCTCTCCCTTTCTCTCTTCGGATATCGAGCACATTTTTCAATGCCGCAGTCCCTATACGCTGCTCGTGCATGCAGTGATCCGATACGAGCTGTTCGGACCCGAAGAGCTCATCACCTGGCTGAACGGGGACCATCAGCAAGAAGTCCGGGACCTGATGGTCGAGGTCTTCGGGCTGGAGAACCGGAACTGGGAAGAAGTCGACCAGTCGGAATTGAAGGCCATGCTGGAGCAGGAGGACCTCGGAGTCCATGTCCCGGTGGAAGAAGAGGTCGCCCTTATCCTGTTCGGGCTCCGCAGCCCAAAGGCATTCATGCAGCGGCTGGAGCTGGTCCTGTCTGATTTTTTTACAAGGTTTGTTGAACAGGAGCTCGAAGAAGTCAGTACAAAGCTCGAGAACAAACGCGGAGATCATCAGTCCCGACTGGATAAGAATCCGGCGGCATTCCTCAATCAGATCACCCTGGACAACTACGAGTCAATGTACGAAGATGCGGGCAAAGTCAGGGTCTTCCTGACCTATTTCGCGAACCGCTTCATCTCCCTCTTTTCGAAGAAGGAGCCGCTCATACTCTACGGCTATGACGTCGATCAGCTGCTGACGAGTCCCGATGTTGCCAGACAGACCGATCAGTTCATCAAGGCCCTGGCGGATCCGAAGCGCGCAGCCATCCTGAGACTTCTCAAGCGACGGCAGTGGTATGGGAAGGAGCTGGCGGACCACTTCTCACTGAGTACGGCCACGATGTCCTATCACATGGAAAAGCTGATCTCCAGCCGCCTGGTGCGCTTCGAGATGGGCGAGAAAAAGCGCGTCCTCTACTCCATCAACCGTGATGGAGTGAAAGCAATGCTGGAATCCCTGCAGCAGGATTTTCTCTGATGATCAGCCATTTTCCCCATTCAATCACTGGCATTAACTGAGGGAATCGGTTAACATTCACCTGATGACTGTTCTGTTGCCGCTCTATTTTTCATCCTTCATGGTAGCGCTTTCCGGAGTTCTCATGCCGGGGCCGATTTTCACCACCACGATAAGTGAAAGCATCAGGAGGGGGCCTACTGCGGGTCCGCGCATAATCTCCGGGCACGCCATTCTGGAGGGGATACTGGTGGTGGCCCTCGTGCTCGGCCTGGCGCCTCTGCTGCGGAAGGACCTCTTCTTTATCACGATCTCATTTGCCGGAGCGGCGATCCTTGTCTGGATGGGAATTGGAATGCTCCGGGGTCTGAATGGTCTGAAGCTGGACTGGGAGTCCGGAACGCAGAAGGGCGGGAACCTGATGGCTGCGGGTGTTCTGCTCAGCATAGGCAATCCGTACTGGGTGATTTGGTGGGCGACCATCGGGCTGAGTTTCATGGCACACGCACAGGAGGCGGGCGCACTCGGGGTGCTGGCATTCTATCTAGGTCACATAACGGCTGACATAGTCTGGTTCAGCCTGGTATCGGCGGCCGTGGGAAAGGGGCGGCATTTTATCAGCGACCGGACCTACAGAATCATTATCGCCGTTTCGGCCCTGGTGCTGTTCGGATTCGCCCTCTTCTTCGCGGTCAGCGGGATAAAGCGCCTGATTGGAATTTTATAGAGCTCATCTTTCTGTAGAGGACTGTTCATGGATAAGATTGAACGTTTCTTCCTGACGCTCCACTCCGATATGCCCAGACAGGGGCCGGGCAGCCCCTCTACAACGGCCGTGGCTCTTTCGATGATCGAGTCGTTTTCGCCGGGTTTTTCAGGGAAAAAAGATCTGCAGATCCTCGATGTCGGATGCGGTCCGGGGATGCAGACGGTCCAGTTAGCGGAGCACTTCACCGGAGCAAAAGTCAAAGCCCTCGACTATTACCCGCAGTTTCTCGATGAACTGACGGATTCCGCGGTCGCGCGCGGATTGTCGAAGCGGATCGATCCTGTGGAGGGTTCGATGTTCGAGATGGCATTCGCCGAAGAGAGCTTCGATGTGCTCTGGTCCGAAGGGGCCGTCTATATAATCGGTTTCGAGCGGGGATTGAAGGAGTGGAAGAGATTCGTAAAGCCCGGGGGTTTCATGGCGGTGAGCGAGATTTCCTGGCTGACCGACTCCCGGCCCGCGGAGCTGGAGGCGTTCTGGACCAGCGAGTATCCGGGGATCGACACGGTAGCGGGGAATATGGCGAAGATTCAGGCGGCCGGCTATTCCCCGATCGGCGCCTATGTCTTTCCCCCGCGGGACTGGTTCGATCACTACTACAATCCCCTGTTGGAGCGCATCTCACTGTGCAGGGGGATAGCGGAGAGGGACCGGGACAATTCGGCTGAGCTGCTTGGTATTCTGGAAGCGGAGGAGCATGAGATAGAATTGTTCAGGAAGTATTCCGGATATTACAGCTATGCGTTCTACCTTATGCGCAGGCCTGACTCGTAAAAATCCTGAAAAAATAAGTTGTCATTGTCAATTCTGCACAGTAAATTTGAGATAGAATGAAAATCGCATATACATTAAGTGGAGGGGCGGCCTATGGGTATGCCCATATCGGTGTTCTGAAGTACCTGGAAGAGAACAATATTCGTCCGGCGGCTATAGCCGGGACCTCGATGGGCGCGATTGTAGGCGGACTCTATGCCTACGGTTACGATGCCGAGCACATCGAGCAGATTGCCGAGCATGTC
>JBNGED010000179.1:0-5551 GCA_049975605.1 Sediminispirochaetaceae bacterium
GACCCAGTTCGTGCGCCGCGGTGGTAGCTTCTATCGCCGCTTTTATGGCCTTGTCGGCGGTCCATTTCTTTCCGAACTTCAGGAGATGTTCGCTGCCGGGGACCTCGGCGAGAACACCGTCCACCCCGCATTCCTTCGCCAGCTCCATATCCTTGACCATGTTGCGGACGAAGCAGAAAATCTTCGGCCCCAGGTTGAGATCGCTGATTTCCTTGATCGCATCGGCATCTTCCCGGGACACCGCCGGCGTACCCGCTTCGATCCGGTGCACGCCGACTTCGGCCAGTTTGCGGGCAATCCGCACCTTGTCCTGCCGTGTAAAAACGATGCCCGGCTGCTGCTCGCCGTCGCGCAGAGTGGTATCGAGTATTTCCACCTTCTCGGGAAAGTTCAGTTCAGAAGTCACCCTATCTGCATAGTTGGAGGGACTGACCCACCATTTACCTTTTTCCATGTATCCCATACTGGATCCTCCGTAGTTCTTATGTATTGTGCTTCCCATACTACACTGGAATATACTAACCTTGTCAATTCTAGTTATAAAGTTTATAAATATTTTTCTAATGCTTTATAATTCAATTGACAATGTTAAGATAAATTGTATACCTTATATTTGTATCTTGTCAAATTTTTTTCATGAAAAAAAAGGAGGTAGGCGATCATGGCCATGAGACCATTGCACAATCCGGCCCAGGGAAAACTGAGAGTGGTCGGTTTCATATCCGGTTCGGGGAAGACCCTGTGGAAGGCCTTCGAACTTCAGAAAGAGCTCGAAGCAGACTGGGAGGGAAGCCCTTTTGAAATCTGCGGGGTATTCTCCAGCGATCCCGAAGCAAGCGGGATCGCAAGCGCCGCGGAATACGGTATTCCATCCGCTTCCCTTGATATTCGAAAATTCTACGCGGACCGCGGGGCCAAACTGAAGGACAGGGAGGTCAGAAGGGAGTATGACGCGGAAGCCGCCCGGATGATTGCAGAGTTCAAACCCGATCTGGTACTGCTGGCCGGATATGTGTGGGCAACGACCGAGGTCCTCCTGAACAAATACATGTTTATCAACGTGCATCCCGCCGATCTGACGCGTCAGGACAACGGGAACCGCCTCTTCGCGGGACCCAACGGAGTGGGAGACGCTCTGTCGGCCCGGGAACCCTATCTGCGCAGTTCCAGCCACATAGCCACACCCGAGCTCGATGGGGGACCGCTTCTGGTCATCTCCCCCAAGATTCCCGTGGACTACGACAAAGCCGCCGAATACGACGAAAAGGAGTTCATGAAATACTACCTGCGCCTGGTGAACGCACAGTCCAGGGAGGTGGGAGCGCGCACCATCTATGAAATCGCGATGGGACAATTCGCCCGGGACGAAAAGGGAACCGTATTTTACCGGGGCTCGGAAGCTCCTCTGGGAATCTCCATCGAGAGCTGGGACCAGAACACTCCGAGGTACGCCCGCAATACCTCCGCCCTCCTGAATCCGAAGAGCATCGCGGTGATCGGCGCATCGGCGAAGGGCGGGATCGGTCATGCCATCGTGAAAAACATCGAAGCCGTTGATTTTCAGGGTACTGCCTATGCAGTGAACCGGAAGGGTGAAGATGTCTTATCCACTCCGGGCTACAGTTCCGTTCTCGAGATTCCCGGAGAAGTCGACATGGCGGTCATCACCGTGCCCAGCCAGTATGTCCTCCAGGTGGCCGAAGAGTGCGGACAGAAGGGCGTGCAGGCCATCGTCTGTATCTCCGCGGGCTTCAAGGAGGTCGGAGCCCGGGGGGAGGAGGCCCAGGATGAACTCATTCGGATCGTGAACCGCTACAACATGCGGCTGCTCGGTCCGAACTGCATGGGTGTGTCGAATAATAACCGATTAGTCCGCCTGAACACGACGATTCTTCACGACATTCCCCTCGACGGAAACATTGCCTTCGTATCCCAGAGCGGAGGTCTCGGCGCTGTTCTTCTGGATTATGCCGAACATCTCGGGATAGGATTTTCCTCCATTGTTAGTCTCGGTAACCAGGCCGATATCACCGTCAATGATATTCTTCCCCTCCTGGCTGAAGATCCTCAGACGGAAGTGATCATGCTCTACCTCGAGCAGATCCCCGATTTTCAGCGCTTCGCCGGAATTTCCGCCCGCATCAGTAAAAACAAACCGATCGTACTGCTGAAGGCCGGACGGACCGATGCGGGGGCCGCCGCCGCAAGCAGCCACACCGGGAGTCTGGCCGGTGACGATCAGATCGCCGGAGCCCTGATCAGAAAATGCGGTATCATCCGGGTAAACAGTATCCATCAGGCATATTACGTAACGGCCGCCTTGAGCCGTATGCCGAGGATGAAGGGCAACCGCGTTGCCGTCCTGACCAACGGAGGAGGAACGGGGATCCTCGCGTCGGACGCCCTGTCCCATCACGGCTTCGAGATCCCGGAATTCAGCAGCTCAGTTCAGGAACAGCTCTCGGCCCAGCTGATGCCTGAAGCTTCATGCCGCAACCCCATCGACCTGGTTGCCCCCGCTCCTCCGGACCACTACGCCGGAGCTTTCAGAACCGTAGTCGAAAGCGGCGAATGCGACGCCGTGGTGATTCTGTCTATTCCGCCGGCCACCATCGACACCGGTGAAGTTGCGGGCAGGATCGCCGAAGAGATCGAGCAGATGAAGGATTCCATCAAGGATATTCCGATACTGGCATGCTTCTTCGGTCCCGGACTCGGTCTGCCCGGACGCAAAGCCTTTACCGCAGCAGGATTACCAGTAGTCGAATACCCGGAACAGCTCGGCGAGGTGCTCGATGCGATGCGGACCAGCGAGGTCACCTACAGCGCGGCCGATGCTCCGCCGTATGAACCGGACAGAGAAGTCAAGGGAGCTGTTAAAGCCATTCTGGACGGTACCCGACCCGGCGCATTCCTGGACAGTACCGGAGCCGGACAAATCCTCGCCGCCTATGAACTCCGTCCGGCGCCGTCGGTCTTTATCAACACCGGTTTCGAGGAGGGAAGAATTCCAGATGCAGCGGAAAAAGCCGGTATAGTATTCCCGGCGGTGGCGAAGATCGACCATCCCGATGTGATCCACAAGAGCGACGAAGGCGGAGTGGTTCTGAACATTCCCGGTACCGACGAACTGGTGAAGACCTGTAAGGAGCTTCAAGACCGCTTCGAGGGAGCGAGAGGCGTTCTGGTCCAGCAGCAGCTCGACACCGAGATCGAAGTGATCGTCGGGGCCGTCAAAGATCCCTCGGTCGGCCATGCCGTCATGGTAGGACTGGGGGGGGTCACAGTCGAGCTCCTGAAAGACGTGGCATTTGCCCATGTACCCTTCAGTGAAGCCGAAGCCCGCCGTGCGATACACTCTCTTAAAAGCCTGCCTCTGCTTACAGGATTCCGGGGATCCAGACCGGTCGACATCGACGATCTCGTCGAGCAGATGATGCGGCTGAACCGGCTGTTGATCGACTTTCCGGAACTCGGTGAAATCGACCTCAATCCGCTTCTCTTTTCATACAAAACCTCCCGGTTCTATTGTGCTGATTACAGAATGAGGATTGAGGAATAATAATAAAAGACCTGGACCGCCCGAACGACCGGCACCACGTTTTTCAACCGGGCGGTCCGCTTTTCTACCATTTTTACACACTTTATTGTATAATCAGACGCGAAATGAAAAACAGTGATGAGATTCTGTTCAACATCAATCAGGTTGCCAAACAGATCGGCGTCGTGCCGGGAACGATCCGCAACTGGGAGAAGGAAGGGCTGTTCAACGCCAGGCGGACGAAGAATAATTACCGGGTATTCACCTTCGAGGATATAAATTTTCTCAAGAGGATCAAGGACCTCTCGGTGGACAAGCGGCTGAGCTATGATGTGATCAAAAAGGTGCTCCACCTCCAGATTATGCAGCAGAACGCGGAGAAGAATAACAAGAGCTCCAACCCGCAGCTTTCGAAGAAGTTCCTGAGCAAGAAATGGAGAAGCCTCCGTGAAGATGCGGGGTACACCCTCGACGAAGTCAGTTCGAAGCTGGAAATCAGTCCCTCGTACCTCAGCAAGATCGAGACCGGACAGGCCAATACCTCATTCGAGGTGCTGCAGCGACTGGCGGACTTCTTTCATCAGAATATCCTGTTTTTCTTCGAGGAACAGAACGGAAGCGCCAAGCTGATCAAGCGGGATGAGGGTTCACAGGTAGATATCGGTCTTGAGGGCGTGAATATCCGGAACCTGGTAGCCGATAGTACAGCCCATGTAAAAAGCATGCTGTACACCATTCAGCCCGGCTGCGGGAACTATTCAGATCACAGTCACTTCGGGGAAGAGTTCGTATATCTGATTCAGGGGTCCCTCGAGTTCACCCTGAATGATACTGCGGTCTACGAACTGTCGCCCGGAGATTCCCTCTTTTTTCATTCTTCAGAGACCCATCGATGGATCAATAATGGGGAAGAGACGGCAACCGCGCTGTGGGTCTATTCGCCGTTCAAAGATTGATGGCGGTCATGGGCACGAAAAAGCCCGGCGCGAATGTGCGTGCCGGGCTTTTTTCTGACTTCAAAACCGATCGCCGATACAGGCAGCTCAGCTTCCGAACTCCTTCTTCAGCTTGGCGACTGCTTCCTGCAGAACTTCCATGGATGTGGCGAAAGACAAGCGAATGTAGCCCTTTCCCGTCGGACCGAATGAACTGCCGGGGATGCTGGTGATCTTCACGTTTTTGATCAGATACTCGGCAAAAGCCCAGTCGTCGGGATCATGCTCGGAGATATCGACGAACACGTAGAAGGCGCCGTCCGGTTTCGGGCATTTAAAACCTCTGACTTCATTCAGGGCATCGACGAAGTAATCACGCCGCTTCTGATATTCCAGGCGCATGTGTTTCGTGTAATCCTGCGGTCCCGTCAGGGCTTTCGCGTATGCCCTCTGTGCGACGATATTTGGACAGATGTTGGCAAGCGACTGGAACTTCACGATCTCGGTGATGATCCTTGCGTCCGCGGCGGCAAATCCTATACGCCAGCCGCACATGGCGTAATCTTTGGAACTGCTTCCTACTGTAATCACTCTCGATCGGTCCTTTGCCGCTGCCACGGCAGGCACGTGTTCCTTATCGAAAATCACTTTGTCGTAGGCTTCATCGGACAGGATATAAAAATCATGCTTTACCGCCAGCTCATTGATCCGCTCAAGCTGACTGCGGTCGAGCACTCCGCCGGTAGGATTGCTGGGAGAACAGAGCATGAGGACCTTCGTTTTCTCACTGATAAGGTCCTCCAGAGCTTCCATATCCACCGCGAAATTCTTCTCAGGCAGAAGGGGATACAGAACGGGTATACCATCGGCGTCCTTGATGATGCCGTCGTAAGAGGCGAAGCCCGGATCCGGTCGTAAGACTTCATCACCCGGATTCACGAGTGCCCGCAATGCGAAATGGAGGGCGCCGCTGGCGCCGTGGGTGATCACGATTTCACTGTTGGGATCGTATTCTACCCCGTAATCCTCTTTCAGTCGATACGCAACAGCTTCCCGCGTCTGTGGAAGGCCGTTG
>JBNGED010000180.1:0-5531 GCA_049975605.1 Sediminispirochaetaceae bacterium
GCTTCCCGTCGCCTGGTGCATTACCAGCTTCTTCCTCACCGGCCGGGAAACGAGATACCGCTCCTTTCTGCCCTTTCTCCTGCCCGTTCCGGTCGTCATCAATATACTTATCTGGGTCGATCCGTGGGTTCACATCATCAGGATAGATCCTTCATTGATCGAGGTTGGATCAATGCTGCTCATCAATGCCCGCTACGGGGCCCTCCACAACTGGGTCTTCGTTCCGTTTCAGTACATCATCTACGGCTTCACCCTGGTCCTGTTTCTGGATGCGTGGATGAACGCCCGTTCACTGTACCGCAGACGGTATCTCCTGATCGGCAGCGCGATCCTGATTCCCATGACAGGAAGCGCCCTCTACATCATCGGTGTTTCTCCCTTCGAGTACATCAATCCTACACCGGCCCTGTTCAGTATCGCCTGCATCATATTCGCCCGGGCGATCTTCGCCTTTTCCATGCTGGATGTGCTGCCCCTCGCCCGCGACGCGGTGGTGGAAAATCTCAAGGACGTCATACTGGTCTTCGATGCCCAGGACCGTCTGGTGGATTACAATCCGGCGGCGGAGAAGCTTTTCCCCCTGATCGCCCCGGACATAATCGGCATTCCCGCCCCGCAGGTCCTGGAAGACAAGAGCACTCTCCTGCAGCAGCTTCTCAAAGCCAGGGATTCATCGGAATCCAACTTCTCGTTCCTCAGAGAGACCGGCCGGGAGAGCCATTACCGGTCCGCACTCGCCCTGGTAAAAAACAGGGAACAGCAGATCATCGGGAAAATCCTGACTATCAGCGACATCACGGCACAGGTCGAACTGCTGAAGAAGATGCAGAAGCTGGCCACTACGGACAGTCTGACGGGGATCCTCAACCGCCGTTCATTCTTCGAACAGTCTCATGCGGAGATCGACCGCGCGAAGCGTTACCGGCGCCCGGTTTCCTTCATCCTGCTGGATATCGACCACTTCAAGCGGATCAACGACTCCTACGGCCACGCCGCCGGGGACGCGGTACTGGTCGAGTTGAGCCGGAGGATCACCTCTGCTATTCGTAAAGAGGACATCTTCGGCCGTTACGGCGGCGAAGAGTTCTCCCTCTGCCTGCCTGAGACCAACCAGTCGACCGCTTATATTTTCGCCGAACGCCTGCGCAAGATTGTCGAAGAGGAGCCGGTGCAGTACAACGACAGACGTATCAGCGTAACCGCAAGCTTTGGGGTAGCGGGGGTGGAGCGGATCGACATCGAAACCCTTGACGAACTGCTGCTGCACGTGGACAAGGCCCTCTATGACGCCAAGGAACTCGGACGCAACCGCTGCGAGATATATTCGCCTCAACTCTACCTGTAAAAAAAAAACGACTCTTCTCTTGACGCGGGGAAATTTCCATACTACATTAAGTGTACGTATACGTACATGTTTGCTTTAATTATTTTATCGTATACATTGAGGTAGTATGGAAAACAACATCTATTCACTTGAAGAGATCCTCGAGGCTTCCGGATCCAATGTTGAAGATTTCAGCCTCTGGGAACAGAACGGACTGGTACAGCCTATTGGTCAGACCCCCGACCGGACGCCCTTTTACGGTGAAGAGACCCTGGAAAAAATCAAACACATCAGCCGATTCATAGATATGGGATACTCTCTTGAAGAGATCAGAAAGATCCTTCGTAAGGTCGGTCTTCCCGAGACGGTCCGCAGCAAAGCCGGAAGCGGAGGCAAGGAACAGTTTCTCACCGTCGGGTCCCTGGCCGAACAGGTCGGGGTGAGCCCCCGGACCATCAAGCACTGGGAGGACAAGGGAATCATCGAGGCCGACATGCGCAGCCAGGGGGGCTTCCGGCTCTTCCGTACCTACTACGTATTCCTCTGCAGGCTCATTCAGGACCTTCAGCTCTTCGGCTATACCCTCGATGATATCAAGGCAATATCCGATTATTTCCGGGATTTTGTAAAAATCAGGGACGACCTCAATATCTATCCGCCGGCCGAGACGGAACGCCGCGTGACCATGATGCTGGATGAGATAAGCCGGCTCCTGGAGAAGACCGGTCAGCTCAAGGCGGGTATCGCCCGCTGGGAAGACCTGCTGAAGAAACACCGCCGGCAGATCATCAGCCTGAGAGAGAAGAACAGCAAGAAAAGGGAGGAAAGCGAATGAGACCGCTGAATACCGCCGCTCGAGGGCTTAATCTCGATACCAACGCCTATCCCGGACAGTCGCTGTGCCGGTACCCGTTCAGGTCGGGACATTCCCAATTCTATCCCCGGATCGACTACGAAGATTCGGGAAGCCTCTTCCAGGCCCTTCTGCGCTACTACCTGCAGCAGAACCAGTACTCCGACCAGTACCTGTTCCGGCACCTCCAGCTCGCCGACCGGTCCATCGAGGAGAACATGAATTTCGAATATCTGGCGGTCACACCGCACAGCGGATCCCGTTTCAGCGGCGCTGTTCTGCTCTTTCACGGACTCAATGAGAAGAGCTGGAAAAAATACATTCCCTGGGCGCAGCGCCTCTGCGGTTTGACCGGCCGTCCGGTCATCCTCTTTCCCATCGCCTTCCACATGGACAGGGCCCCTGCAGCCTGGTCCGCTCCCAGGAAGATGATCCCGGTCGCTCGGGAGCGTCAGCAGCTCTTTCCGGATCTGAAGAGCTGCTCCTTCGTCAATACCGCCCTCAGCCACCGTATCCAGTTCGCTCCTCACCGCTTTCTTACTTCCGGACTCCACAGCATCTTCGATGCTGTGGATCTCATCGCCGATATCCGGGCGGGGAAACATCCCCTCTTCTCAGTCGGCGCTTCTGTTGATCTCTTCGGATATTCCATCGGGGCCACTCTCGCCGAGCTCCTGCTCTTAAGCGATCCCCATCAGCTGCTGTCTGATTCCAGGGCCTTTTTCTTCTGCGGCGGCTCGGTCCTGAACAATGCCCGGCCGGTCTCACGGACGATAATCGACGGTGAGGCCCACCGGGAGCTGCTTTCATTCTTCAGGAACCTCTTCAAGGGGACGGGACACCTTGGCAGCCACCTCAGGAACCTGTCATCAGGCTATCTCCACGAGATCGAGTGGTTCAAAGCCCTCCTCTTCCAGGACCGGATGCGGACCCAGAGGGAAGCGCGGCTCAGGGAGACCGCCCACCGTATAGCGGCGGTTGTGATGGAACAGGACACCGTTTTTTCCCCCGAGGCTGTACGGACGACCCTCCAGGGGGAGGACGGTTCGATACCCGTCGACATTCTGACCTGCGATCTTCCGTTCCCCTACACCCATGAAAATCCTCTTCCGCCGGACTCAGATGCTCCGGAGGAGGTCGAGAGGGTCCTGAACACCGTAATGGAGCGGGCGAGCGGTCTCTATCAGTATATCTGAGCGCTGCACGCGGTGCGCGGTCCATGCTATACTGACTCCGCTATGAAAGTACGCTGCGCTGTCGTCGGTCTGGGCCGTATCGGCAGCACCCTGGAAAAAGACACCCTCAGGGAAAAGCCCTGCACCCACACCGGCGCGATCATCGACAATCCCGATTGTATCCTGACCGCCGGCGCGGATATCGATGCCGAGGCGCGCCGGAGATTCCAGGAGGACCGGGGCGGGTCCATCCCGGTCTATCCGGACATCGAGGCCCTTCTGGAGACCGGAGCTCCCGAGCTTCTCGTTGCGGCTACTCCGCCTGAGACCCACCGCCGTATCGTCGAGCGGGCCGCAGCTGCAGGGGTGCCGGTGATCATCTGCGAGAAACCCCTCGCCCATACTCTGAAGGACGCCCGGGCCATTGCCCGTATCCACACCCGTGGACCGGTCCGTATCCTCGTCAACCATGAACGCCGCTACTCCGCCGATTACCAGATGGTACGGCGCGATATCGCCGCGCGGAAATACGGCCGGCTCCTGTCGGTCCACGCGGTCCTCTACTTCGGCCGTACCGCCGCCCACCGTGATGTTCTGCTGCACGACGGCACCCACCTCGTGGATATCATCAACTACCTGACCGGTTCAAGATGTATTTTGAGACGCCGCTTCGGCTCCATGCGCAGCTGCCGTTCTTCGGCCTATCTTTTCGGCCGCGCCGGGGAGGCCCCGGTCATCATTGACGTGGGCGCCGAGCGGGACCACCTGGTCTTCGAAATTCAGCTCAGCTTCGAGCAGGGACGCATTCGGGTGGGGAACGGCGTGCTGGAATACGAAGCCTCCGGACCGAGTCCCTTCTACGAGGAGTACCGCTCCCTGCTGCCCGATCAGTCACCGCAGATAGAGAGAACCGGCTACTTCGCCAATATGCTCGCCGACGCGGTCCGCTGCGTGCGGGAGCCGGACTACCAGCCGGCTTCGAGCGCTGTGGATGCGCTGGAGGTCATGCGATTTATCCGGACCCTGCGGGCCCGAATCTGAGGATGGCTGAAGGGGGGGCAACTGGAGCGGGCTGCCGGGCTCCTGTCTCCTCGGCGTCTAATCCCGCCTCGAGATGAGGCGGATTCCGTCTTCCTGGATCTCGATCACCCCATCCTTGTAGAGAACACCGATGGTTTTCTTGAAGAGCTTCTTGCTGATCTTCAGGTGTGAGTAGATATCTTCAGGCCGGCTTTTGTCGTGGAGAGGGAGGTAACCGCCTGCTCTCCGGAGGGCTTTCTGGATGGTCTCGCCTGCCGCATCGGAGGCCGGCTTGAACCCCTGGGGCTGAAGGACTACGTCGATCTGACCGTCCTCCCGGATCTTTTTGATATAACCGGTTTTTTCATCTCCGACCTTCACGTTCTCGAAAATATCACCGTGATAGAGAAGCCCCTGATACACGCCGTCGATCACGACCTTGTACCCGAGACGGGTGGCTTCGAAGAGGATGAGCTTCACTTCCTGGTTGGGCTGCAGACTGCCGCTGCCGGATGTGAGGTAGTGCTCCACGTCGCAGGTACCGATAACGCCCAGTTTCTCAAAGTCCAGCCGCAGATGGACAACCGCACGATCGCCCTTGTGCAGCGGATGTTTCCAGTACTTCCGCGGAATGAAGAGGTCCTTGCCGATACCCCACTCCAGAAAGGCCCCGAAGGAAGTGACTTCCTTGACGCTCAGGGATGCGATGTCGCCGACCCTGGCGATGGGTACGGCGGTGGTCGCCCCGAGGGTCTGCTTGGATTCATTGTACACGAAAACTTTGAGGCTCTGCCCGGGACGGGTCCCCGGAGGGGTCTCCTTCTTGGGCAGATACAGTTCCTGCTGACGCGGCTCGCCGCTTTCGAGATAGCACCCGCCTCTGGAAAGGCGCGTGACCTTCAATGTGTTGTAATCGCCGATCTTCAGCATAAGCTTATTGTATCAGGCCGGGGCGCTGTCGAACAGGCCCCGGCGGCTGAGAGAAGGTTCACGAACTCTGCTTTTCCTGTATCCGGCGCTGGGCCGAGGGGAGGACGCTCTTGCGAAGACGGATCGCGGCGGGGGTGATCTCGACCAGTTCGTCGTCCTTGATGAATTGGATCGCCTTCTCAATGGTCAGGGGTATCACCGGCGTGAGAATCACGTTTTCGTCCTTACC
>JBNGED010000181.1:0-3802 GCA_049975605.1 Sediminispirochaetaceae bacterium
TATTGATCAGGCGCGCACTGATACCTTCATTGGCCAGCATCTGCACTGCCTCGAAAGCCCGGGATACCATCGTGCCCGTGGCTACGATGGTCACATCGCTTCCTTCCTGCAGGACCATACCTTTACCGAGTTCGAAGCGGTAGTCCGGAGCGTCGTTCAGGACCGGCATCTTCTCCTTACCTATCCGCAGGTAGACCGGTCCCTGGTGGGCTGCCGCGGCCATGACCGCCGCCCGTATCTCCACCGGGTCCGAAGGGACGATTATGGTAAAACCGGGAATCGTCCTCAGAATGGCAATGTCTTCGAGAGACTGGTGGGTGGGTCCCAGGTCGGAATAACTCATACCGGCACAGCGGCCGACAATTTTTACATTCTGCTCCATATAACCGACATCGTTCCGCACCATTTCAAAAGGCCGGGCGGTGACAAACGGAGCTATTGCAGCTACGAAGGGGATCTTACCGGTAGTCGCCAGTCCCGATGCAAAGCCGATCACGCCCTGCTCCATAATGCCGAACTCGATGTGGCGATCAGGGAAGATTTCCCTGAAGGGACCAAGTCCGCTTCCCGACGAACTGTCCGCAGATAGCGCCAGTATACGTTCATCCCGCTTCCCTGCTTCAGCCAGTGCTTCTCCGAATGTCTTTCGCGGATCCAGCGAAGTACTCATGCCCCGACTCTCCTTTCGGCCTCATCAAGTTCCCGTTCGGCCTGTTCGATCTCTTCGCTCGTTGCCTTCCAGTGGTGATATTCATGTTTCCCTTCAGCGAAGCTGAACCCCTTGGCCTTCACCGTCCGTGCGATGACAACCGACGGCTTGCCCCTCTCGAAGGGCATATCGTCGGTACAGGCCATTATCTGCCCATGATCATGGCCGTCTATCTCCCGGACCGACCAGCCGAAGGCGGACCAGCGCTGCGCAACGGGTTCGTAGTTCATCACCTTCCGGGTCTCACCGCTTATCTGCAGGCCGTTACAGTCTACAAAGACCATCAGATTGTCCAGTCCGTGATGAGCAGACGCGGCGGCGGCTTCCCAGTTGGACCCTTCGGCCAGCTCACCGTCACCCATTACGGAAAAAACGCGGGAGCTTCTGCCCGACATCTTCAAACCCAGGGCCATTCCGCCGGCTATCGAGAGTCCATGTCCGAGAGCTCCCGTGCTGGTCTCGATACCGGGCACCTTGTGCATCGACGGATGTCCGGGAAGCTTCGATCCGAGGGAACCGTATGTTTCCATGACATTCTCATCCAGAAAACCTTTCTCGACCAGGGTTGCATACAGAACCAGCGCTTTGTGGCCGGCGGACAGAACGAACCGGTCCCGGTCCTCCCAGCCGGGGTCCTCTGTTTTCACCTTCATGGCATGAAAATAGAGAACCGACATGATATCCGCCGCCGACAGGGCGCCGCCGATATGACCGGTACCGCCTGCTTTGATCATTCTAAGAACGTTTCTTCTGATTTTAATCGCTCTGCGTTTTAACTGCAGAATCTCAGTGCTGTCTTTTCCCATACTTCACTTCTCCAGGCAATCTCTTTGTATACAGTACAAAAAAAATGTGCTGATGTTCAACCATTCTCCGCTTTCCCGGGTCCGGGTAAGGATACTCGTCCGCCGTACTCAGCTTAGCAGACTCACCAGAATCAACAGGGCGAACAGCAGAATGACTGCCCCTGCCGTTCTGTTAACCCATTTCAGACCCCTCCCCTGCGCTCTGCGGAACAGAAGACCCGATCCTTTGCTCAGCAGGAACCACCATAAAGCGGATCCCAGGAAGACGCCGAGCACCAGCTGAGCAGCAACGATGTTCTTCCCGGCGGCCTGGTGCAGTCCGAATCCGGCAAACACGGCAGTATAGGTAATGATACTGATCGGGTTTGTGAGGGCAAGAAAGAGGGCTGAAGTGAAATCCCCCGCGTAAACCGCGGGAGTCCCGTTCTCTCTGCGGGGTTCCGTCCCCGTCTGCTCCACCCTGTTTTCCGCGGGTCCGGTCAGCAGGATCCGCATCCCCAGATAGCTCAGTATCGCTACCCCCGCAAGGCGTATCCAGAGCTGCTGTTCAACGAGGAAGGAAGAGATAAAGGTCACCCCGAAGACAGCTATGAAGGCCAGAAGAGCATCGGCAACGGCAGCTCCGAGACCGGAGATGAAGCCGGAGAGAAACCCGCGGACGATACTGCGGCTGATGCAGAGGGCTCCCATCGGTCCCACCGGCGCGGCGATCGAGAAGCCCACTATGATTCCCTTTAGTACGAACCCGTAATCCATTTTTTCCCATTTCGTAAATGTGCACGAAATTCTCCGGGACAGCTGCGCCCCCTTGGCCCTGAGCGGCCGATATACTACTATAGTCTGACTATATCATAAAAGAACCAGGGAGTAATTCACATGAAGATACATTTTCTCGATCAGAATCTGAAAGAAATCGACGCCGATCTCGAAATTGTCTTTGTCGTCAACAAGAATTTAGATCATCGCTGGGTAAAGAAACAGAAAGCTCTGCTCGAGAAGCTCGGCTTCAAGGGCGAAGCCGAAGAGACTGTCCTGCTTCCGGAAAGCGGTAAACTCATCGCGGCGGTCGATACCATCGACCGTGAACACATCCGGCTTGCAGCGGCGGCGGCGGTGAAGGCCGTCAAAGGTGTTTTCCCCCGGATAAAAATAGGTCTCTACCTCGACGGCAGGGACAAGACCGGAACGGCCGCTGCATTGGTCGAAGGGCTCCTGCTCGGCGACTACCGTTTCGATACATATAAAAGCAAGAAGAGTGAGAACAGAATTCAGGAACTGTACATATCCCGCAGCGAGTACTCGAACCGTAAGATCGATCCCTCCCAAATCGAGGCGGCGATAGAACGGGCGCGCATTCACTGCGAGTCGGTCAATATCGTGAGGGAGATCATCAATACTCCCCCGGAAGAGGCTACTCCCGAGAAGCTGGCCGTCAGAGCCGGTGAACTCGCGGCGGAACAGAACATCCAATGCCGGGTGTACGATGAAGACTGGATCCGTGAATCCGGTATGGGAGCCTTCTATGCTGTCGGCAAAGCCAGCGACAATCCCCCGCGCCTCATTCACCTCACCTATACTCCACAGGATCCCCGGGCCAGGGTCGTGCTGGTCGGCAAGGGAATCACCTACGACACCGGCGGTCTGAGTCTGAAACCTACAAGTTCCATGACCACCATGAAAGCCGATAAATCCGGAGCCGTCACCGTCCTCGGTATCCTGCTGGCTGCTTCACGGATGCAGCTCGACATCGAGCTTCACGGACTTCTCGGCGCGGCGGAGAATATGGTCAGCGGACGGTCATACCGGCCGGATGACGTGCTGACCGCCCGGAACGGCAAGACAATCGAGGTAAAAAACACCGATGCGGAGGGAAGACTGGTCCTGGCGGACTGTCTCTGTTACGCCCAGGACCTGGAACCGGACTACATCGTCGACATGGCTACTTTAACGGGGGGCTGTGTTATCGCCCTCGGCGAATATACCTTCGGGGTCCTGGGCCACAGTGAAGATTTGAAGGAGAGTATTCTGTCGGCGGCCCGGAGCTGCGGTGAACTGGCTCATTCCCTTCCCTTCAACAGGTATCTGAAAAAACTTCTCAAGAGCGAAGTGGCGGATGTCCCGAACACCGGAAGCACGAAGTACGGATCAGCGAGCACAGCAGGACTCTTCCTCTCCGAATTCATTGAGGAGAGATACCGTGACAGGTGGGTCCATCTCGATATTGCCGGACCGGCCTTCGTGGAAAAACCGTGGGCCTTCAATCCCGCGGGAGCAAGCGGTGTCGGCG
>JBNGED010000181.1:3812-5506 GCA_049975605.1 Sediminispirochaetaceae bacterium
TTACGTAGGGCATCTCTTTCGATTTCATACACCCCCCTTCCGTCTACAGTTATCAAAGTACGAGCTCTACGGTAACCGTTGTCCTTTTACCGCGCTCGAACCGTATATCGCCCTGGTGCTGCTGCGCAAGGGCCTGCACCAGCTGCAGTCCCATCCCGCTGGAAGAATCTATGGAAAAATTGTTCGGCAGGGTGCATCCTTCATTGGAGACCTTCAGCACGATCCGGTCATCTCTCCTGCCGAGCCGGATGTGCACGGTGCCCCGGCCGGTTTTATGGTATGCATGATTAATAGCGTTGGTGACCAGTTCGGTGATAATGAGTCCGACAGTGGCGGCTTCCCGGATGGGGACGATAATTTTTTCCATTTCGGTTCGAATCTCTATGCCTTCGGTCAAATGCCGCATTGATTCGACCACTCTGGCACAGTATTCATCCAGCCGTACATCCTGAAGAGATTCAGCCTTGTAGAGGAGGTTATAGAGCTCCGAGAGCGCGCGTACCCGTGTAGTAATCGTACTGAGGGTCTCCTTCGTCTCCTTTGACTGCACCGAGCCGGATTTCAGGTTGAGCATACTGATTATCATTCCGAAGCTGTTTTTGACCCTGTGCTGCAGTTCCATCAGCAGGTTATCTTTCTCGCGGAGAGCATCCTGGAGTTTCTGCTCGGCCAGTTTACGCTCGGTGATGTCCTGATGGGTCCCGGAGATGATCAGGGGCTTCCCGTCTTCCGTCCAGGCGGCGGTCTTCCCCCGGTCGAGGACCCATACCCAGCGGCCGTCTTTGTGCCGCATCCGGGCTTCGCATTCGTAATACTCGATCTCGCCCCGGAAGTGCCTGTCGAGCAGATCGTTGGATATTTCAAGATCATCGGGGTGAACAAACCTGAGCCATGTTTCCAGACTGATGGGGGATATTTCTTCCAGTGTATAGCCGATGATGTCCGCCCAGCGCTCGTTGAGCAGCAGCTCTCCGGTCTGTACGTTCCACTCCCAGCTGCCGACATTGGTGCCTTCCAGAACGGCGGCCAGCCTCCGGCGTTCCGTCCGAAGGTTCTCCTCGATCTCTTTCCGTTGACTGATATCGGTGTGGGTCCCGACGAAGCGGGTGGGTGTTCCATCTTCGGCCCGTTCGACGATGACCCCCCTTCCGAATATCCACATCCATCCTCCGCCCTTTACAGCGAAACGGAACTCCACTTCGAAGCGGTCGATCTCGCCCTTGAGGTGCCGGTCAGCAGTCCCCATCACACTGTCCACGTCGTCCGGATGAACCCTCTTCTGGAACTCCTCGAGGGTATGAGGGAACTCGTCAGCCTCGTACCCGGCCATCTCGTAGTAACGCGGGTCGTAGTACACTTCGTTCGTCGTGAGGTTCCAGTCCCAGGTACCGTCGTTGGCGGCTATCAGGACCTTGGACAGCCTGTCCTCGTTGCGTTTCAGCTCTTCCCTGATCCTGTACTCCTCGCTTACGTCCCGGAAGACGAGGACGACCCCCTCGATCTGACCGTTGGCGGCGACGATTGGCGCCGCCGAGTCGGCGATCTGGTACTCCGCCCCCCCGGCGGAGAGCAGGAGGGTGTGATTTGCCAGTCCAACGACGACCCCCTCCCGGAGCACCCGCTCGACGGGGTTGTCCCGGGTCTCCCGCGTCCCGGCATCGACGATCCGGAAAACTTCGGCCAGGGGACGACCG
>JBNGED010000182.1:0-5506 GCA_049975605.1 Sediminispirochaetaceae bacterium
CTGATGCTGAATTCGAATCCATCTCGAAATTGGTTTATGAAAAATTCGGAATAAACCTGACGGAGAAGAAGCGCATGCTGGTCAGAGGCCGGCTGCACAAACGGCTCCTGCAGATGGGACACGAGAATTTTCAGATTATTCTTTGCCGGAATGTAATGATATATTTTGACGAAGCTACAAAAAATACACTTATTACAAAGTTTGCGCAAGTTTTACAGGATAACGGATACCTGTTTATCGGTCACTCGGAGACCCTCGGCAGAGATCACCCCCAGTTTCAGTATGTGAAGCCGGCGATTTACCAGAAACAGTTACACACATAAAAAAGGCGGATACTGACAATGCGTTTGGATGTAGGAATCGGGGAGTGGAAGGTTAGCAACCGCCCTGAAGATGAACTTAAAACATATGCCCTTGGATCCTGCGTAGGAGTATGCGCATACGATACCATCAACAGAGTGGGCGGTCTGATGCACATAGCCCTGCCGTACTCGGAGATAAATCCAAAGAAGGCGGATTTATTACCCGGATATTTCGCCGATACCGGTCTGCCGCTTTTTTTCAATGATCTGAAAGAGATGGGGGCCGAGCGTCTCTACACGTGGATAAAGCTCGTCGGGGGATCGAGTATGCTGGATTACAAGCGCCGATTTGATATCGGGAAGCGCAATGTAAATGCTATTCGCGACATCCTCGCGGAGAACTGGATCCAGATAAAAGACGAAGATACCGGCGGCGACTACAGCCGAACGGTAAGCCTGTTTGTCAATGACGGGCGTATCGTCATATCCAATTCAGGGGAAAAATGGGAGATCTGAAGGGTCATACACATCCAGTCTTATTCGACAGCGGTCTCATCGGACGGCGGGAATTGGATAATGAAGGTGGTCTGCGGTTCGCGCTGCAGTTCGATGGTCCCGTTGATTTGCCTGACGAGTTCAGACACAAGTCTTAGTCCCATTGTGTCCTTGTTCGGGAAATCTATTTCTTCGGGGAAGGGACGCCCGCTGTTGGAAAGAGTCAGAGTGTATACATTATTCATGGCGTCTTCGCGCATCTGAATGAAGAACATGGCTGGTTCTCCGAGGATGAATCCGTATTTGATTGCATTGGTGGCAATCTCGTTGACTATGAGACCGAGAGATACCGCCTCTCTGGTATGCATGATGACTTCGGGCAGTTTCCTGCTTATCTCTACCGGCTGCTCATGAAAGGAAAAGATGCTCTCGAGCAGCTCGACGATGTACTGGCTGAACTCGATATTGGAAGTCGCCTTCTGGCGATGAAGCTTCTCGTAAATGATACGTATGGCGGATATCTGACTCTTTACATCGGTGAGATCGTACCCGCTGTTGATTTCTTTCAATGCAACGAGGGAATACACCATTGCCAGATTGTTCTTCACCCTATGGAAAATCTCACGCATGAGAAAGCTCTTCTCCTCCAGCAGAGTGTTGAGTTCGCGGTTCTTCTGTTTCAGCTTTAGTTCATACTCTTTGAGTTCGGTTACATCGACGACCACACCGGTGATTCTCATTGGAGACCCATCCTGATCGCGGGATGTGACGGCCCCGACGTCGTGAAACCAACGGTAGGCTCCGCTGCTGGTACGGATTCTGTAATCGGCGATGTAGCGGGGTTCTTCTCCGCTGAGACAGTTCCTCATGGCCTGCATGGTCTGCTCGAAATCGTCAGGATGTATTAGTTCTGTGAAATCATGATATGTGGTAAAATCTTTCTTCTCGTAGCCGAGAATACGAGTCTTCTGTTCATTGAAATCGACTTCTCCTGAAGGAAGCGTCATCTCCCACCAGGCGATATTGCCTGCCATCATGGTGCCTTCGAGGCGTTCTTCGATGCTTTTTCTCCCTGTTGTATCCTGAAAAATACAGTGAGTTTGCTTCATCTTTCCATCTTTTGTATGCCCGATACTTCCCTGGAAGCAGGTCTCGATATACCGCCCGTTTTTCTTTAGAAGACGGAATTCAATTCCTTTAATCGTACCTTTGCGCTTGAATTCAGGAAAATTCTTCCTGAAAAGATCCTGGAACTCAGGATGCAGGAAGTCGGTGAACGGCTTCCCTGTAACCTCAGCCTGCGTATATCCGCCGAGAGTTTCGAGCCAGGCCGAATTTACCTCCAGAATACGTCCCTCTTCATCCAGTGACTGATACGGCAACGGTGCGTTGAAGTAGAGTGAGCGGTACTTTTCTTCACTCTCCTTGAGATCCTCGGCTGTTTTCTTTCGTTCTTCATTTTCCTTCTTTATCTTCTGATGTGCTTCAAACAGCTCATAGGCCATGGAGACTGCTTCTATAAGAACGAATTCACCGAGGTTCTTCGGTACATAGCCATATCTGGTTATATTTTTAACCTTTTGTACGGTAGTACTGTCCGTGTAACTGGTCAGGAAAACAATCGGGACCTCTCTGATGCTCAAAATTGATCTGGCAGTCTCGGTGCCGTCCATTCCTCTCCCGAGGTTTATGTCCATCAAAACCAACGAAATATCTTTATCCGATCCGAACATTTCAACCGCATGCACACCATTCCCGGCCGTCACAACTGAAAACCCGTGCTTCTCGATCATCTGGGAAAAATTGAGAGCGATAATCGCTTCGTCTTCTACAAGTAAAATCTTTCTCTGCATTGGAATCCCTCTGACTGTACTATAGACGAGAAATGCTTCAAGCTCAAACGGATCATCGGCTGAGCAGGAGTTCCCACACTATACCCTCCCCTGCGGGTATGCGTGTCTTTACTTCTCTGCCGATGACGGACTCCCAGTGATGGGGTTCCAGGCCGGCGGTTCTGTTCTGTTCGCTGCGCAGGAGGGCGGAGTTCCGCCGGGAGATAATCTCGCCGGGTTCGAGATCTTCGAGGGCCACGATGGAGCGGTTGGTACTGCGGTAGAAGCGGGCTTCGGAAGGTGCCAGGGTTTTCTTCCCGCTGCCGAGTACCGCTTCCACCCGCTGCTCCGAGAACTCGCGCCGGCATTCTTCAATAAGCTGATCGGCGCCGAGATGCTCGCCTTCGCGCAGGTGCCTGGACATGGAGGCGAACTGCCCGGGATCGAGGGCGATCGGATCGTCGAGTCCGCTGCTGCCGTGCGAGAGGGTGAAGTGCTTCTCGATGATACTTGCCCCCTGCGAGAGGGCCAGCAGCGGAACGACCAGGGGGTCCTTGGAGTGGTCGGAAAGCCCTGCGGGAACGCCGAAAAGCGTGGAAAGAAGCGGAACGACCCGAAGGTTGTACTCCTCCTCGGGAGCTGGATAGGCGGTGATGCAGTGCAGCAGTGCGGTCCGAACGGCGGACCCATCGGTATGACCCGCCCCGCCGAGATAAGCGAGGCACCGCTCGATGTCTCTCAGCTCCGAGACCCCGGTCGATATAATGAGGGGAAGTCCTGACACCGCCTGGAGCAGCGGGTAATGGTTGAGTTCGGGGGAGGCTATCTTCACAGCCTCGACCTCGAGGGCCAGCAGCTGCCGGGCGCTTTTGGTACCGAAGGGTGAACACAGGAAGAAGAGCCCGCGCTCCTCGGTGTACTCCTTCAGCTCCGCGTAGAAGGATGCCGGTCTCTCCAGCTGCCGGAACCGCTGCCAGATGGGGACCGGTCCGCCGGGAAGCTCGATGCTGCCGGCGCGGGGATGAACGATCTCGTCGGCGATGACCCACTGGAACTTCACGCAGTCGGCGCCGCTCTCGGCGGCGGCATCGATCAGCTCCCGGGCGTGTGATATGTCCCCCATGTGGGATGTTCCCGCTTCGGCGATGATGAAGACCGGATTGCCGGAGCCTATCCAGCGGCGGCCGATCTGCAGGGGCCCGGCGCTGTGCGGATTCCCCGGAACCGGGTGCCCGCTCTCACTGGATTTTGAACTCATCGATCATCCTGTACTTGAGGTTTTTCAGAGCGGTAGAGAGGGAGACTTTGTAGATGTGCGGATTGATGATGCGTTTGTACGTGCGGTCGATGGTTGCTATATTCCGCAGGGTGTTGTCCCGGATGTCCCGGAGGGAAGGAAGATCCCCGCATATTTTCCCCTCCGCCATCTTGCGGGTGAGAAGGGGCTTCGCATCCGCGTACTTTTCCAGGACGAAATGGGCATTGGGAGAAATGGGGTGATAGAGGGCATGGGGCCGGCCGGGATCGAAGTTCTCTTCCGCCAGGGTAATCAGGTCGGCGATGGCAAGCCCCTCCTGGTCGAAGAACCGGTACACCTGTTTGACCCCCGGGTTGGTGGTCTTATCGACGTTGTTGCTCACCTTTATGGTGGGAATCATGCGGCCGTCCTTCTCCTTGGCGGCCAGTTTGTATACTCCGCTGAAGGCGGCGGTGCTGCCTCCTGTGACCAGGTGCGTACCGACCCCCCACATGTCGATAGGCGCACCATCGGTGACGAGCTGGTGAATGATCTCCTCGTTGAGGTCGTTGGAGACCGTGATGAAGGCATCCTCGAGGCCGGCATCGTCGAGCCGCGACCGGATTCTCTGACTCAGATAGGCCAGGTCGCCGCTGTCCAGGCGGACCCCCAGTCGTTGGCCCTGCTTTTTGAGTATGTGTCCGACCTTGATGGCGTTGTCGATTCCGCTTCCGAGGGTGTCGTAGGTGTCGATCAGCAGGATCGACTTGTCGGGATACAGCTCGGCGAACTTGTGGAAGGATTCCAGTTCGGAGGTGAAGGCCATCACCCATGAATGGGCCATGGTCCCGCTGACGGGGATGTCGTAGATCTTCCCTGCCAGGGTGTTCGACGTCGCTGCCGCCCCGCCTATGAAGGCCGCCCGTGCGGCTGAGAGTGCGCCGTCCGTCCCCTGGGCACGGCGCAGTCCGAACTCCAGAACCTTGCCCTCCCTGCTTGCCAGGTAGATACGGGCGGCCTTGGTGGCTACCAGCGACTGGAAGTTCAGAATGTTCAGCAGCAGGCTTTCGACTATCTGCGCCTCGATGAGATGACTGTGGATCCGCAGCAGGGGTTCGCCGGGAAATATCACCTGACCCTCATCCATTGCGAAGACGTCTCCGCTGAATTTGAAGTCTTTCAGATACGCCAGGAAGTCGGGCTTGAAATAGCCGAGCCCTTCGAGGTACTTCAGGTCTTCATCGCTGAAGGAAAAACCCTCGAGGGCATGCAGGAGGTCCTCCAGTCCGGCGAAGATGGAGAAGCCGCTGGAAAAAGGCTGTGTCCGGTAGAACATATCGAAGACGACCTTGGGGTTACGCTTTTTGAGAAAATAGCCCTGAATCATGGTCAGTTCGTAAAGGTCGGTGAGCAAACCTGAATGTTTCATATTTCCATCCCCGTGCGCGGTATTTCTTTATTATGCTACAATCAGTATAATCGATCTCCGGACTTTCAACAATCTATCTTAAATGTAAGGAGCAAAACATGTTGACAATTATTTGCGATGCGTGCAAGAAGGCAGTTTCGGGTGATCAGAAGGAGACAGGAGTAGTATATATCCTCGATAAAGCGCTCTGCAGGAAGTGCGAAGGCATACT
>JBNGED010000183.1:0-2315 GCA_049975605.1 Sediminispirochaetaceae bacterium
CCGCTTTTCATCGCCTCCTCGACGTCCTGTTTGACGATCCGGCCGTCGGGACCCGATCCGCTCAGGGCCGTCAGGTCGATCCCGGCCTCCGCGGCCATATTGCGGGCAAGGGGAGATGCCTTGATCCGGCCCTCCTCTTCGGTCCCGGCGCCCTGCGGCGCGCCGCCGGCTGCAGCTTCTCCAGCCGGGGAAGGCCCCTGCTTGACTGCCACGCCGGTCTCTTTGACCTTTGATTCGGGTTCGGACTTGGATTCTGATTCGGCGGGGGCTTTTTGCTCTGCGGCGGCTTCGGGGGCGGCCGCCGGCTTCTCTTCCGCTTCTGCCTTTCCGACAGGCTTTTCCTCACCTTCCGGCTTTTCCGCAGGCTCCGCCGCCGCCTCGATCTCCTTGACGAGACTGCTGACGTCTTCCCCCTCTTCACCGATGATGGCGATGGGCTGCTCCACCATGGCGGACTGTCCCTCCTCAATAAGTATTTTCAGGAGGGTCCCCTCCTGCAGGGACTCGTAATCCATGGTGGCCTTGTCCGTCTCCACCTCGCAGACCGTATCTCCTGAGGCGACAGTGTCGCCCTCCTTTTTGTGCCAGGTCACGATGGTGCCCTCCTCCATGGTGGGAGAGAGGGCCAGCATCAGCATTTTTTCTGCCATAAGTGTTCTCCTTTCGTATCGCTGCGCGTAATCGCGTATCCTATTCCTTGATGTACAGGACCGATTTCGCCGCCCGGACCACCTTGTCCACGGAGGGCTGGACCGCCAGTTCAAGGGTGTGATTGTACGGCATGGGGACATCTTCGCTGGAGACCAGCTCCACCGGAGCGTCCAGGTAGTCGAAGCAGTTCTTCGACACCAGCCAGCCGACATGGGACCCCACTGAGGCGAAGGGCCAGGATTCGTCCACCACCACGCAGCGGTTGGTTTTGCGGACCGAACTGTAGATCGCGACCTCGTCGAGAGGACGGATCGTCCGCAGGTCCACCACCTCCGCCTCGATACCCTGTTTGGACAGTTCCTCGGCGGCCTGCAGGACCATCCGCACTGGCTTGGAGTAACAAACCAGGGTCACGTCGCCGCCCTTCCGCTTGATGTCCGCCTTGCCGAGGGGGACCAGATACTCTTTTTCCGGGACCTCCCCCTTCCAGGAGTACATGAGCTCCGCTTCGAGAAAAAGGACCGGATTGTCATCCCGGATGGAACTCTTCAGCAGACCCTTGGCGTCGTAGGGAGTGGACGGGGCCACCACCTTGAGGCCGGGTATGTGGGCGTAGAGGGACTGGAGGGCCTGGGAGTGCTGGGAAGCCAGGTACTCCGCCGGTCCGTTCGGCCCGCGGAACACGATGGGGTTCTTCATCTGTCCCCCGGACATGTAGAGATTCTTGGCGGCATTGTTGATCACCTGGTCGATGGCCATCAGGGAAAAATTGAAGGTCATCCACTCGACGATGGGCCGCAGGCCGGCCATGGCCGCCCCGATCCCCATTCCGGTGAATCCCTCCTCGGAAATGGGGGTGTCGATAACCCGGTCGGGCCCGAAGGTGTCCAGGAGCCCCTGGCTGACCTTGTAGGCGCCGTTGTACTGGGCGACTTCCTCGCCTATCAGAAGGACGTTCTCGTCCCGTTCCATCTCCTCCTGCATTGCCTGTCGTATTGCCTCGCGCATCATAATCGTTGCCATGCTTCGCTCCTTTTAATCCACCAGGACATCTTCGTAAAGGGTGCTCAGTTCCGGTTCCGGACTGTCCTCGGAGAACTGCACCGCTTCGCCGCACAGGTCCCGTATCTCCTTGTCCATCTTCTCGAACTCTTTTTCCGTTATCTGTTCGGCCTCGACCAGCTGTTTTTTCAGAATGATGAGGGGGTCCTGGCCCTTGTAGTCCTCCAGCTCCTCTTTGGTCCGGTACTTGGCCGGATCGCTCATGGAATGGCCCTTGTAGCGGTATGTGAGCATCTCGAGGAACTTGGGGGAGCCCTCCTTGCGGACCTTCTTGATCATCTCGCTGACCTCGTCGTAGACCGTGAGAGTATCCATTCCGTTTACCTGCCTGCCCTCGATGTCGTAAGCCACAGCCATCTGGGAAAAATCCTGGACCGCCGAGACCCGCCTGAAGTCGGTGCCCATTCCGTAGTGGTTGTTCTCGCAGATGTAGATGACCGGGAGGTTGTAGATCTTGGCCAGGTTCATGCTCTCGTGGAAGGATCCTTGATGGATCGCGCCGTCGCCGAAGAAGGCCAGCACGACGCCGTCTTCCTTCCTGTAGCGGATCTTGAGACCGACCCCGGTGGCCACCGGGATCTGACCACCGACTATTCCGTTCC
>JBNGED010000183.1:2325-5486 GCA_049975605.1 Sediminispirochaetaceae bacterium
CATGTGCATGGAGCCGCCCTTGCCCCGGGAGCAGCCGGTGATCTTGCCGAAGAGCTCGGCCATCACGGCGTTGGGGTCCATCCCCGCCGCCAGGGCGTGCCCGTGATCGCGGTAGGCGGCCACCACGTAGTCCTTCGCAAGGTCGAGGGCCCCTATCGCCCCGGCGGCTACCGCCTCCTCGCCTATATAAAGGTGGCAGAAGCCGCCTATCTTGCGCAGGCCGTAGGCCTGGCTCGCGCGTTCCTCGAAGCGCCGGATCAGGAGTACCATCCTGAGCAGTTCGAGATTCTTCTTCTTTCCGTATTTTTCTACCAGTTTCTTTTCAGCCATGATATGCTCCACTCAGAATTTGACCTGTTCCCTGGCGCCCTTCATCGGCAGGAACAGAAGTCCCGATTCCATGACGGTCTCCAGCACGATAAGGCTGGTCTCGTCAGTATTGATATTCCAGAACACCCTGAGCCGGGGGCCGACCACCTCCAGCACCTCGCTGCGCATGGAACTGTTGTCTACCAGATTCACGCTCCCGTCCAGGTAGATGATCTTGTTCAGCGACCGGGACTGGAACATCCACTGCACCTTCGGATTCTTGTCCAACTGTTCCCGCTTGGCGAAATTCTTGGACGTAACGGCGTATAGGGCGCCCGGCCGGTCCTTCAGCAATGCCGGGGTCATCCAGCGCATATGGGGCCTGCCGCTTCCATCCACCGTGGCCAGCAGCCCGGTTTGCGCCTCATCTATCACGAGATCGAGCTCAATAAGGAATTCGCTCTGCTTCATCTGATTCCTCCATTGCTTTTTATCTATACCTCACCTTTTCAATATGGTAAATTTTGAGGCAGAATGAAAGAGGTAACGGAAAAAATACCCGGTGTCCCCGAACCGGCGTCCGGATCGGGGCGGAAGCACAGGGTTTTATCCGGGTACGAAGGGAGGTCCGGGGGATGAAAAAAAAATACCGCTTCCGCGCTCTGTGTCTGTGGTTTCTGTTCTTCGCAGCGGCGCCGATTGCATCATTTTCCCCGAATACACCAACGTGTTCCTCTCCATCCTGCCTCTTGCGGATGAGCTCGACGCGATCGATTCGATGGATGAAGGACTCGCGCTGATTCAACAGCTGTACGGCGAGAAGACGGGACTGCGGGAATACTTCATCAGGCAGTCATCGGAGGTGAGACGGATCATGGACAGGGTGTGGGGAGCCGCCGCCGCGCGGTACGGCGCCTGGATCGTGGCCGGCACCGCCTTTGCAGCCGATGACGAGGGGTCCCGCGGCAGCCTCTACAACCGCCTGTTCGTGTACAGCCCGGAGGGAGAGGTGGTCTACATCCAGGACAAGGTCTATCTGACCCCCTTCGAAAGGGATGTAGTTGGAGTCGATCCCGGACGGCTGGAAGATGCGGAGCTGCTTGCTATCGGGGACGCATTGTGCGGATTCTCCATCTGCAGGGACACCTTTTTCGACGCCTGGGAAGCCCGGCTCGGCGGGGCGGACCTGTGGGTCGACGTGAAGGCCAACGGAGCGGAGTTCACCGCCGAGACGGAGAAGCTCTTCGCAACCGCCCTGCCGGAGCGGATCAGGAACACCGGCGTGCGCTACGGGGCGACTGTCTGCCTGACCGGCGGGTTCCTCGAACTGTTCTGGGAAGGGCGCTCCTCCGTGGTAGCGGCGGCCCCTTTTCCCGGGGGATACGAAACAATCCTGGAAGCCCGGGACCACATCGGAGAGGAGGTCCTTTTTTTTACCGTGAGTAGGGCGGAGTGAGAACAGAGCGGAGTGAGAACAGAGCGGAGTGATCAGCCGCCCACGTTCAGAACCGAGACCAGACTGCCGTCGTTCTTCCTGATGGTGAGCGGATTGGCCGGATCGATGACCCGTCTGCCGTCCACCACGAAGTAATAGTAGTATGTTCCCCGGGGCAGCGGAAGGGAGAGAGAGTAATAATCCTCGCCGGAAGGATCGCGCCTGAGGCTGTACATATAGGGGTCCCAGTGGTTGAAATCGCCTGCTACCGTTATGCTGTTCGCCGAGTCGGCGGGGTAGCGGAAGACGACTCGACCGCTTTCCGCTGTCGTCTCGACGGGAAGTTCCTGCCGGGGCACGGCGGGAAGATCGAAGACCGAGCAGGGGATGCCGCCTGACAGGCTTGCAGTTCGGGGATTGTTCGGGTCCTGCATCCATATGCCGTCTACAATCAGACGGTAGACCAACTCTTCGGAACCGGCCGGCGGGACGTACGGCAGCACGAACACTCCCTGCGGATTGCGATAGAAGGGATGAACGGTGCGGAAGCTTTCGTGCAGGAAGGCGATCCCGACGAGCCTGGTCGGCTCCCTGGACGAATAGGAGAAGAGGACCCGGTCATTCACCAGCTCGGGACCGGTTCCCTGCGTCTTCAGTTCGATCGTCAGATGCATGTCGACCGTCTCGAAATGATCCGCGGAGATTCCTTGTAATCCGGCGATGACAAAGAGTATACTGCATATGATCAGACGTGTGTGATATGTCATAAACATTCTCTCACACTGATAATCGGTTATATACGCTATAATTTGAAGGAAAAACTAACCTTCCTTCGAGACTTGTCCGAAACTGGAAACAGGTAGTAGTATGCCCGAATTACAAGATTTGGAACGACTCAAATCCGAAATAATACATCTCGCAGATGAACCCGCGATTCTGGAAAAGCGCGGATTGAAGCCCCCCGAAATTTCCCCTCCCGAACACGAAGAGGACCAGGAGCTCAGCCAGCTGCTGGAAGGATTCGGCGAGGAATTCGGAGAAGGCGCAGAGTTCGGCGGTGCCCCTGAAGAATTCGCAGAGGAGTTTGCGGAGGAAGCTCCGGCTGGAGCTCCCGGAGAAATTCCGGAGGAAGAGGCGCCCGGCGAAGAAGCCGAAGAGATCGAAGGCTTCGAAGGACTGGAGGGGCTCGAAGGACTCGAGGAATTCGAGGAAGCCCCGGTGACGGAGGAGGCGCTGCTTGAAGAAGGCGCCGGCGAGGAGTTCGAGGAGCCCAACATTGGGGGGGGCGGCATGGAAGAGCCCGGTCTCGATGAGTCAGCCTTCGAGGAACCTGCGGCGGCCGGGCAGTTCGAAGAAGCGGCTGTCCCGGAAGAAGATCTTGAAGAGCTGGGAGAGATAGAAGAAATAGAGGAGATTC
>JBNGED010000184.1:0-5481 GCA_049975605.1 Sediminispirochaetaceae bacterium
AATCCAGGGAGTGTCGATACTCACGAAATCGTCTAGATCGATGTAGAAGGAGAACTCTTCGCCAGGGAGTATTCTGATATCACGATAATAGACTTGTTGCCTGGACTTCTTCTCTCTGATATAATTTTCCGACGCCGAAAGTTTTTCGTTGTATAGATTGGTTACCTCGAGTTCGATATTGAAGACCTTGTTGCCGGCCAGCTCGAAGAGATACGGTGCGGCGGTATGGTTATGCAGATGCACCTGAAGGCTGATAGGTGATTCAACGGTATAGACCTGTCTCTCCGCTTCCCGAATACCAAGCTGAACCGAATCCGGATGCATGTCTGCTGTAAGCGGCGAGACGGATAAAAAGAGCACCAAAAAAATGAATAGAATGCGTTTCACGGTTATTCTCCCCATACTCTTTTCTATTTTCGGATAAAAAAAATGATAACATTATTCCAAAATAAACTGAATAAGAAACTTGACACCTATGAACCCTTTATTCAGCTCCTGAAAACCTTCCGGCAGACCGAATTTTCGGTTGAAATCGAGGGGGCGGAAGGTTTTTTTCTGGCGATACTGCTTGAACGGCTCTTCAGATACGCGAAAAGCCCCTTCCTCATCGTGACTCCAACCGAACAGGAGGCCGAGACCCTCGTCCGTGATCTGAGCATCTTCACCCCGCGGGCTTATCAGTTCCCCTGGTGGAAGATCGGCCCGTACGGCGGACGAGCGACGCCTCTCAGCATCGCCGGACGGAGAATGTACCAGCTGGTACAGATGCTCGACGGGGAGCCCTTTATCGCCGTGACATCGCTGCGGGCCTTCCTCTCGCCGCTCCCTCCTCCCGACTTCGTTGCCGCGAAGCTGAGGACCCTGAAGACCGGCCAGGAGTTCGATCCCCTCGAACTGGCGGAGGAGCTGCAGCGGTACCGATACCTGCGGGTCCCCCGGGTGAGCGTTCCCGGAGAATTCGCCCTGCGCGGAGAGGTGCTGGACCTCTTTCTCCCCGAAAACGAACAGGCGGTCCGCATCGTCTTCGAGTGGGACAGGATAGAGGAGATCCGCCTCTTCGATCCCCTCACGCAGGCTTCCACCGGGAAGCTCGGGGAGATCCGGATATTTCCGGCGTCCGAGATCGTTTGGGATTCGCCAAGGCAGAGCCGTCTGAAGGAGCTCCTGCCGAACGCACAGGACATCCACATGCGGATAGAAGAGGAGGGGGAGTGTCCGGATGAAATATACTGGTTTCCGGCCGCCTTCGAACCAGCGGCGAGCCTTGCAGACTACCTCGATGATTCCGCCACCCAGTTTTTTATCTTCGATGACCGTCTCGTCAACATGGGGGAGACACTGGGCAAGGAGTACGAGCAGCTCTACCGGGAAGCCAGGATCAGGCGGGGGCCGGCCCTCAAGCCGCAGCAGATACTGCATGACTTCAGTGAACTCCGTCAGGTCCATCACCGTACCTTCACTGTTCCCGTTCTGAGAGATAAATCCGCCAGGAGGATACGGTTCGATTATGAAGGGCCCCGTTCATTCTTCGGCAACATCGAATATCTGAAGAACGAGATCGAGAACCTCCTCGACAGCGGCTATGAATTGACGATCTGCGCGGAGACGGAGAACCAGTCGGGCCGGATTACCCATCTGCTGAGGGACCTGGAGATCGAGGTCATCTCCTCTTCGATCTCCTCGGGCTTCTCCATACCCCAGCTGAAGCTCATGATAATACAGGAGAACGAGATATTCGGCCGCCGGCGGAGACCTCCCGCTTCGGTGAAAAAGGCCCGTACGAGAAGCATTGACACCTTCGTCGAACTCAACCAGGGAGACCTGGTAGTACATGTGAATTACGGTATCGGACGATTCAAGGGAATCGACCGGATCAAGGCTCTGGGCACCGAGCGTGATTACATCAAGCTCGAGTACGCCGGGGAAGAATATATTTTTATTCCAATAGAACAGGTAAACCTGGTCCAGCGGTATATCGGTCAGGAGGGGAGAGCTCCACGTCTCGATACGCTGGGAGGCAAATCCTGGGACCGGCGTAAAAGCAGGGTCCGGAAGTCCGTCGAAGATCTGGCCGAACACCTCATCGAGCTGTACGCCAAACGGAGGAAGGCCAAGGGATATGCCTTCCCGGACGACACCGACTGGCAGATCGAGTTCGAAGCCGAGTTCCCCTATGAAGAGACGGAGGACCAGCTGCGGGCCATCGAGGATGTCAAAGCCGATATGGAGAAGCCTCTTCCCATGGACCGCCTCGTGTGCGGCGACGTGGGATACGGCAAGACGGAGGTGGCCATGCGTGCGGCTTTCAAATCCGTCGTATCGGGCAGACAGGTTGCCTTTCTGGCGCCCACGACCATCCTTGCCGAGCAGCACTACGAGAACTTTATCGAACGGTTCAAACGCTACCCCGTCAGGATCGATATGATTTCTCGCTTCGTCCAGCGGAGCTCCCAGAAAGAGGTTCTGCGGAGGGTACGGGAGGGGGAGACGGATATCCTGATCGGGACCCACCGGATCCTCCAGAAGGACGTTCAGTTCAAGTCGCTCGGTCTCATGGTGGTGGACGAGGAGCAGCGTTTCGGGGTGAAGGACAAGGAACGGCTCAAGGAGCTGAAGGCCTCGGTGGACGTCCTGACCCTTTCGGCGACACCCATCCCGCGGACCCTTCACATGTCCCTGTTGAAGATTCGCGACATGTCCCTCATCACGACCCCCCCGGTCGACCGGAGGCCCATCGAGACCCATGTACAGGAGTTCGACGAGGAACTGGTGGCGAGGGCGATACGTCATGAGATGGAACGGGGAGGACAGATCTTCTATCTCCACAACCGGGTGGAAACCCTTCTGCAGGTCCGGCAGTTCATCGAACGGGTAGTACCGGAGACTCTGATCGAAACGGCCCATGGACAGATGTCCTCGTCGCAGCTTGAGGATGTCATGCACCGTTTCGTCCACGGCGCCTTCCAGGTGCTGGTAGCTACCACGATCATCGAGAACGGTATCGACATCCCCAATGTGAACACCATCATCATCGACCGGGCCGACATGTACGGCATCAGTCAGCTCTACCAGCTGAGAGGACGGGTGGGACGGTCCGACCGGCCCGCCTATGCCTATCTATTTTTTCCGGAAAAAAGGGCCCTGTCCGAGGTGGCCATGAAGCGGCTCCAGATCATCAGCGACTATACCGACCTCGGGTCCGGCTTCAAGATCGCCATGAAAGACCTGGAAGTCCGGGGCACCGGTAACCTCCTCGGACGGCAGCAGCACGGGGAGATCCTGTCGGTGGGCTTCGACATGTACCTGCGGCTCCTCGACGAGGCCGTAGCCGCCATGAGCGAAGAGGAAAAGGAGTCGGAGACCGCCCCCGAGGTCTACCTGGAGCTGGACTATTCCGGATACATCCCCGATACCTACATCGAGGACACCACCGAGAAGATGGAGATATACAAGATGATCGCATCGATCGAGATCGATTACGACCTCGAGAGGGTCTACGGTGAACTGACAGACCGCTTCGGTCCTATGCCCGAAGAGGTACAGAGCCTGCTGGCCATTGCCGAGCTCAGGATCGTCTGCAAGAAGCTGCATATCCGTTCCCTTAAGGAACGCCGGGGGAAGGTCTTTGTTGAATTCGGCCGCGTATCGATCATATCACCAGACCGTGTGCTGAGGTTGATCAATGAGAGCGGAGGCAGCGTCGGGCTGGACGCACGGAACCCGAATATCATTCTCATGAGTACCGAGGCGATCGGTCTGAAGGAGAAGTCGGAATTTATTAGAGAAAAGTTACAGTCTCTGCTATAATTAGGAGCGGAGAGGACCGGTATGCGAAAAAAAACGTTTGATTTACTGTGCAACGTAGGTGAATTGACCGGACTGTTTCAAAAAAGTACCAACATACGGGGACTGCTGCACCTGACGGTGAAGATTATTTCCCGCCATATGCAGACTGAAGCATGTTCCATTTTTCTCCTGGATAGAGCAAACAACAAGCTCGTACTGCGGGCGACGGTAGGGCTCAATCCCGACATGATCGGGAATCTCAAGCTCAATATCGGTGAAGGCATTACGGGAACCTCCCTGAAGGAGCTCAGACCGATTTGCGTCCCGAGGGGTTCGGAGGACCCAAACTTCAAGAATGTTCCCGGAATATTCGAGGAGAAGTACGAGAGCTTCCTCGCGGTGCCGATTCTCCGTTCCTCCAACCGTCTGGGCGTCATTGTCCTCGAAGATTCCAAGCCCGATTATTATAACAAACGGGACATCCGGGCCCTTTCGGCCATTGCGAGCCAGCTGGCTACCTTCCTCGAGCATGCGCGGATGCTGATCGATCTGCGCAGCAACGTAAAACAGAAAGTGAACGCCGGGAAGCAGCCGGGAAAGAATTTTTTCCACGGACAATCTCCATCTTCCGGAATCGCGATGGGACAGGCGGTCCTGATCAGCGGTGAAGCGGATGAAAGTATCTACATGCAGCTGGGTGAGGAGGAATACCGCGGCAGCGTCGAGGACTTCGAGTGGGCCCTGGAGACTGCCGCATCGCAGCTCAAGGAGATGCAGTCTCATATGGAAGAGAAGCTGTCCGAAGCAGGATCGCTGATCTTCGGTTCCCACCTCCTTATGCTGAGCGACGAGGAATTCTCGGGGGCCATGCGGAAACGGATCGAGGATAGCACGCCTCCGGCAAAGGCTATTGTCGAAGTGGTCAACGAATACGTAGAACTGTTCATGAGCAGCAAGAACAGCAATATCCAGGACAAAATTCACGATGTGAAGGACCTCGGACACCGGCTTCTGCGGCTCCTGGCCGGGAAAGAGCAGGAAGAGGGAGATTACTCCGGCCAGATCGTAGTAGCCCGGAACCTTCTACCCTCGGAGCTGGTTAAGCTGGTCGCTCAGAACACCGAAGGCTTTATAGTGTACGGATCCGGAGAGACCAGTCACATCTCGATCCTGGCGCGTTCGCTTGAGATTCCCACGGTCCTTCTGACAAGCGCGGAATTCTTCGAAGGAGTCGGCAACAATTTCCTGATCGTTGACGCGTACCAGGGAACGGTCATGATCGATCCGGATATCGGGGTAATTGACCGCTATATCAGTCTCCAGGAGGAGATGTCCAGGGTATCGCGGGAAGAGCTCATTACAAAAGAACCATCGATGATATGCAGCAGCATGGATGGAACCGAAGTAGAACTCCTGGCGAATATCAATCTCCTGAGCGATGTCAAAGCAGCACATCGTGCGGGTACCAACGGAGCAGGACTCTACCGCAGCGAGTACCTCTTCCTCGTACGGAACGATTTTCCCCCTGAAGAGGAACAGCTTCTCATCTATCGGAAGCTCATCAGGGAGATGGAGCAGGTATATTTCCGGACCCTCGATATAGGGGGTGATAAGATGCTCTCGGCGGCGTCGATCGGTGCCGAGGAGAACCCCTTCATGGGACTCAGAGCGATCCGTTACTCCCTGAAGAACCTG
>JBNGED010000185.1:0-2414 GCA_049975605.1 Sediminispirochaetaceae bacterium
CTTCTACGGGTACCGGAGAGACAACAGACAGACCCCGGGCGGAGAGAATGAATACCTGCTGGAGTGGTGCCGGCTTTACCGGGAGAACGGCGTCTCCGTTCTGGTGACCGACTACTGTTCGGACAGGGATAAAATGGACGACTCCCGCCGAATGAACGGGCAGAACGGCTTTATCTCGTTCGCCGCGCCCGAGCGGGAGCTGAATGTAATACCCTCCTACTCCGATCCCCTCCCCGGGGAGAACGGCCGGGATATCAATGTGATTGCAGATGCCCGGAATTTTCTCTACCTGATCAATGGGGAAAAATTCAGGTCCAGGGCTGAATTCCTCGCTGCCGTCGAAAAGACCGATTACGATCTGATCATCATGGATCTCTTTTTTGAAAATGAAGCCCTGAGTCCCGGCGATCTCGACCGGATCCGGAGCAAGCAGAACGGCGGAAAGCGGCTGCTAATATGCTACATGAGCATCGGCGAGGCCGAGGACTACCGCTACTACTGGAAGACGTCCTGGAAAAAGTCGCCGCCGGAATGGATCGAAGAGGAGAACCCTGACTGGGAAGGGAACTACAAAGTCCGTTACTGGGATGCGGGCTGGCAGTCCCTCATCTTCGGGAATCCCGATGCCTATCTTGACCGGATACTGGCCGCCGGCTTCGACGGGGTCTACCTGGACATCATCGATGCCTTCGAGTATTTCGAATAAACAGAGCAAGAACACTGCTTATTGACTAAGAGTCTCAATCTATTCAGATCCCTGACTCTCACACGAAAATTCCGATCGCGACACAATTAATTCCGATCGCGACAATAAGTGACCTCAATCTTTGCTACACTCTAGTAGTACACTACCAGCCTTTCACCTGCAGGATCAAATATTTTGGCGGGTATGGTATGAAAGTTTATTTTCATTTCTTTTGGCAATTAGTCTTAATCGTTTTATTATCAATAATTTTGCTGCCCGACATCGAGGCGCAAACACCTTCGGCTGATTCTCGAATAATATCAAATGAAACAGGAAGTATAGCCGGGGGGAAAAAAGGCAGCTCCCTGGGTCTTCAAATCAGCCCCGAAATGGCGGTTCCGGTAGGCGGGAATGCTGAGTATTACAGCACGGGCTACGGCGGACGTTTGACCGGCTTGCTCGGATTGAAGGCGTCCCGGCTTATTGCTCCCAGATTCGACATGGGCTACAGTTATGTTCCTCTCGACACATCCGAAGATGCCGGTCTCTCTCTGATTCGGGGGACGGCAGGAGCACAGGCTACCTTCGTCTTCGCGGAGCGTTTCTCACTCTTCGGGTATGGCGGAATTGGAGGCTATTACGGAACTTTGAATGGACCCAATCCGGCAACCGATGCCTACCTCGGATACATGGGCGGCGGAGGTCTTGGATTTCAGCTGTTCAACGACGTGTCGCTCAACCTCGGGGCAGAATATGTAAGCTATACGGGGACCCTCGACGGATTCACGATTTTTCTAGGGGTGACTACACGGCTTGCAGGCCGGGGCGGCGGCGCGGTGCCTTTGGCCAACCTCAGTTCACTGCGTCCCGGAGCGCTTCCGGCGAGCGGTCACATAGATATCGGAGATGTACACCTCGATACAGTGTTCCCGGTATTGCGTAAATATTATGACACTACACCCATCGGGAAGACTGAAATTACCAATACCGGTGAAAAGTCTCTTGAAGACGTGGAAATCAGGGTAAAGCCTTCTGCCTATATCGACAGTCCGAAACTCAGCGTTCGGATTCCCGCATTGGATCCGGGTGAAACCATATCAGTCGACCTTTATGTTCTTTTCAATGAGGAAATTCTCGAAGTCTCCGAAGGTGCGAAAGTTATTACCGATATTGATGTGTCCTATCGGGTCGGGGAGAGGAATGGGGTGGATACAGAAACGGTCACCCTGGAAACCTACGACCGTAACGCGCTGCAGTGGGATGATGACAAAAAGATCGCCGCCTTCGTCACTGCCAAGGACGACGAGATCCAGCGATTTGCCAAAAATATGGCCTCAATCGCACGGGATGTGCGGGTTGGGGCGGTAAATGAGCAGCTGCAGCTGGCGATGGCCGAGTACGAGGCGATGATACAACAGGGGCTCGCCTACGTAGTCGATCCCTCGTCTTCGTATGAAGTCCTTTCTGAAAATCCTCTGGTGGTCGATTACGTCCAATTCCCCCGTCAAACCCTCTATGTAAAGGCCGGCGATTGTGATGATCTCTCTGCGACCTACTGTACGCTCCTCGAATCCATCGGGATTGACACCGCCTTCATTACCGTGCCGGGTCACATTTTCATGGCATTCCGGATCGAGATGGATGAGAGAACGGCACGCAGGAGTTTTTCAGAGCCCAATGATCTCATCTTCCGGGAGCGGGCCGATTTTGCCGACCAGACCGGTCTTTC
>JBNGED010000185.1:2424-5344 GCA_049975605.1 Sediminispirochaetaceae bacterium
GGATGGAACAGTATGGCTGCCGGTTGAAACGACTCTTCTGGAAAAAGGTTTTCTCTCTGCATGGGCTGAGGGGGCCAGGCAGTGGAGAACCAACGACGCAGAGAAACAGGCCGGATTTTTCCCCACCGCGGAGGCGTGGAAGACCTACCAGCCGGTTGCCTTCAGTGTTTCGCCGATAGAGCTGGGTCTGCCCGCACGTGATCAGGTTGTAGGGGCTGTCTCACAGCAGCTCAAGAATTTTATTGACCAGGAAATATATCCCCAGGAAAGAACTCTCCGTGCGCGTTTGGAGTCCCGGCCCAACGATCCCAGACTGCTGAATCAGCTGGGTATTCTGTACGCACGGTACGGACGCTACAGCGACGCACGACGGGAGTTCGAACAGGTACTTACGCTGCGTTCATACACGCCAACGATTATAAACCTTGCCAACATCCATTACATCGAAGGCAATCTCGGCCGGGCCAGGAGGCGCTATGAAGATGCCCTCGAACAGGACGAAGACAACACGGCAGCGCTGCTGGGGCTTGCTCGAGTAGAACACGAACTGGAAAACTTCGGCTCGGCCCGCAATACATACGAGAAGCTGGCCTCGGTCTCGCCGGAGATCGCCGAAGAGAACCAGTATCTGCTCTCGCACACTTCTGCCGGTGATGAAATCGGAAGGGCGAGCAGTGCAGGCAATCGTCAATCAGGCGTAGTATGGGAGGAATAATAATGAAGAAAATGAACATTACTAAGTATGGCGCTGCGGTCCGTACAGCAGTTCTTCTACTGATAGTATCTCTTGCTCTCACAAGCTGCCCCCCTCCCTTCGAGTCTGAGTTAGTGAAAGCAGCCCGGCAGACGGTTAATTCAGCACCCGATATCGTGGTGCTTCAGGATGATAAAGAAATACCTGACGGCGGGTCGTGCGATGCGTTTGTCGACGCGGTTCAGGATGAGCCTTTCGATGTTGAGTTTACAATTGAAAACCAGGGAAGCGAAAAACTTGTTCTGAACGAAAACAATCCCATAGAGTTAAGCGGAAATGATGCGGGATTGTTCAATGTTCTTATTCCTCCCAGCAGTATGACTATTACGCCGACTGAAACAGCAACTTTTACAATCCGATTTGATATAGATTCTCCGGGATCTAAGACCGCACAGCTAAGTGTGTATAGTAACGATCCAGATCAGAATCCGTATACATTTTCCACAAGCAACGTTGCTTTACCGGAGATCCAAGTATTTCAAGGTGCAACGGAAATCGAAAGTGGCACTGGAAGCTATGATTTCGGTACAGTTGAATATGGTGATTCTACAGATGTAACCTTCACAATAAAGAATATCGGCAAAGCAGAATTAGAGCTTATTGGGGACAGTCCGGTAAGTGTGTCTGGAGGTGGATTTTCTGTGGTAACACAGCCTTCCACACCAGTGGCGCCAGGCGGGAGTAGTGCTTTCAATTTGTTATTTGAGCCAACCGGACCAGAAGTCCATTCAGGGACGGTTTCAATTGCCAATAGCGATGATGATGAAGACTCATTTGATTTTAGTATTACAGGAAAATCCTCTTTAGTTATCATTGAAAAAAGTTTTGCGGTAGGATTATACCACACGGTAGCCCTGAAAAGCGACGGCACGGTATGGGCATGGGGGCACAACTTATTCGGCCAGCTGGGAGACGATAGCACCACGGAGCGACACAATCCTGTACAGGTGAGCGACTTGTCCGGGGTAGTGGCTATCGCCGCCGGGTACTACCACACTGTGGCCTTGAAAAGCGACGGAACAGTGTGGGCCTGGGGGTACAACTCCTTAGGCCAGCTGGGGGACGGAACTACCACGGCGCGGTCTACCCCGATACAGGTGAGCGGTCTGTCCGAGGTGCAGGCCATAGCTTCTGGATCCGAGCACACGGTAGCCCTGAAGAGCGACGGCACGGTGCGGGCATGGGGGTGCAACTCCTGCGGCCAGCTGGGAGACGGCACCACCACAGAGCGACACACCCCAGTACAGGTGAGCGGCCTGTCCGATGTGGCGGCCATCGCTGGGGGCAGAAACCACACGGTGGCTCTGAAGAGCGACGGCACGGTGTGGGCCTGGGGGTACAACTCCTGCGGCCAGCTGGGGGACGGAACTACCTCGGCGCGGTCTACCCCGATACAGGTGAGCTGCCTGTCCGGAGTGGCAGCCATAGCTGGGGGCAGAAACCACACGGTGGCCCTGAAAAGTGACGGCACAGTGTGGACCTGGGGACGCAACTCCTCTGGCCAGCTGGGAGATGGCACCACCACGGAGCGACACACGCCGGTGCAGGTGAGCGGCTTTTCTGGAGTGGAGTCGATCGCGGCAGGAGGGGGTCACACTGTGGCTGTGAAAAGCGACGGTACGGTGTGGGCATGGGGCCGCAACTTTTACGGCCAGCTGGGAGACGGCACCACCACAGAGCGACACACGCCGGTGCAGGTGAGCGGCTTTTCTGGAGTGGAGTCGATCGGGGCAGGAGGGGGCTACACTGTGGCCGTGAAGAGCGACGGTACGGTATGGGCATGGGGGAACAACATTTGGGGCAAGCTGGGAGATGGCACCACCACAGAGCGACACACCTCGGTACAGGTGAGCGGCCTGTCTGAGGTGGATTCGATCACGGCAGGAGGGGACCATACTGTGGCCGTGAAAAGCGACGGCACGGTATGGGCATGGGGGTACAATTCTTGCGGTCAGCTGGGGGACAATACCACCACAGAACGACACACCCCGATACAGGTGAGCGGCCTATCCGGGGTGGAGGCGATCGCTGCGGGGTTGGTACACACTGTGGCCGTGAAGAGTGACGGCACGGTATGGGCTTGGGGGTACAACTCCTGCGGCCAGCTGGGGGACGGCACCACCACGGAGCGACACACCCCGATACAGGTGAGCGGCCTATCCGGGG